>NZ_JBDOQR010000001.1:0-110502 GCF_039839315.1 Phaeobacter sp. CAU 1743
CAAAACGGGCTCGAATATCGGCAGAAAGCGGGTTGGGCATGATCTGATCCTCCTGAACAGGATGAATCAGAAAAATAGCCCGCTGTGAATCCCCTTTGATTCAATGAAAGCTGGAACCGCTTTAAAACGAAAAAAGAGCCACCAAATGGCAGCTCTTTTCCTGTGTTTGCAGATAGATCAGGAGATCTGGATCAGTCTTCCAGATCGCGCCCCTCTTCGGTGTCGGACATGTCAAAGCCCAGATGGCGCGCCACCGTGAAGATGTCCTTGTCGCCGCGACCGCACATGTTCATCACGATGATATGGTCCTTGGGCAGGGTCGGCGCGATCTTCATCACATGGGCCAGCGCGTGGCTCGGCTCCAGCGCCGGGATGATTCCCTCCATCGCGCAGGACAGCTGGAACGCCTCCAGCGCTTCCTTGTCGGTGATCGACACATATTCGGCGCGACCCGTGTCATGCAGCCAAGCGTGCTCCGGGCCAATGCCGGGATAATCCAGACCCGCAGAGATCGAGAAGCCCTCGAGGATCTGACCATCGTCATCCTGCAAGAGGTAAGTGCGGTTGCCGTGCAGCACGCCCGGGCGACCGCCGGTGAGCGAGGCACAATGCTGCATCTTCTCGTCAACGCCCTTGCCGCCAGCCTCGACGCCGATAATGCCAACGCTCTTGTCGTCCAGGAACGGGTAGAACAGACCCATCGCGTTCGAACCGCCGCCAATGGCTGCAACCAGCGTATCAGGCAGGCGGCCTTCGCCTTCCTGCTCGGCCAGCTGCCAGCGCACTTCCTTGCCGATGACGGACTGGAAATCGCGCACCATCGCCGGATAGGGGTGCGGGCCTGCCACGGTGCCGATGCAGTAGAAGGTATCGCGCACGTTGGTCACCCAGTCGCGCAGCGCATCGTTCATCGCATCCTTCAGCGTGCCCCGGCCCGAAGTCACCGGAATCACCTCGGCGCCCAGCAGACGCATGCGGAACACGTTCGGGGCCTGACGTTTGACGTCATGCGCACCCATGTAGACCACACATTTCAGGCCGAACTTGGCGCAGACGGTCGCCGTGGCAACGCCATGCTGACCGGCACCGGTTTCGGCGATGATCCGGGTCTTGCCCATGCGGCGGGCCAGCAGGATCTGCCCCAGCACGTTGTTCACCTTGTGGGCGCCGGTGTGGTTCAGCTCGTCGCGCTTCATATAGATCTTGGCGCCGCCCAGATGATTGGTCAGGCGCTCCGCGAAATACAGCGGGCTGGGACGGCCCACGTAGTTCTTCCACAGATCGTCCATCTCGGCCCAGAAGGTCGGGTCGTCCTTGGCCCGGTCGTATTCCTCTTCAAGGCTGAGGATCAGCGGCATCAGCGTTTCACTGACGAAACGCCCGCCGAAAATGCCAAAGCGACCCTTTTCGTCGGGCCCGTTCATGAAGCTGTTGAAAAGATCTTCGGCCATGATTGTTCCTCTCTGCGCGGCACTGCTTCTGAGTATAGCGCAGCAGGCGACGGGTAAAGAGACACCAGACAGGAATCGCGCCATCTGCGGTAAAGTCACCGGGATGACCGGCACGAAGCCGGGACGCGGCTCCGGTAGCCGCAAGCCCGTTGCCAACCTGGGCTTAAGCCGTTGCGTGCTCCACAAAGGCGCGGATCAGGTCCGCATCCTTGACGCCGGGGGCGCTTTCAACGCCCGAGGACACATCGACCTGACGGGCACCGGTCATCCGGATTGCCTCGGCGACGTTGTCCGGGGTCAGACCACCGGCCAGCATCCAAGGCTTGCGCCAGTATTTGCGCCCGGCCAGCAGGCGCCAGTCAAAGGCAAGCCCGTTGCCGCCCGGCAAGTCGGCGCCCTTGGGTGGTTTGGCATCGATCAGCAGTTGGTCAGCCACATCGGAGTAAAGATCAATCTGCGCCAGGTCCGCCGCGTCAGCCACCCCGATGGCCTTCATCACAGGCAGGCCGTAGCGCGCCTTGACCTCGGCCACGCGCTGGGGCGTTTCCTTGCCGTGCAGCTGCAACATGTCCAGCGGCACGGCCTCTGTCAGCGCATCCAGCTCCGCATCGCCCGCGTTGACCGTCAGGGCAACCTTGCACAAGCCGACAGGCGCCGCTGCGGCCAGGGTTGCCGCGGTTTCATAAGAGACGTTGCGTGGTGATTTTTCGAAGAAGACAAAGCCCGCGTAGGCCGCGCCCGCACGCGCCACGCAATCGACGTCCTGCGGCGTGCTGAGGCCGCAGACCTTTACCCGGATGTCAGCAGCCATCAGATCAGACCGCGTCGTCCAGCAATGCCAGAACTTCGTCCTTGCCTTCGTGCTTTTGCTTTTTCAGCTTCTGCACTTCGCGGGACAATTTCTTCACCTCGCGGGTCTGGTTTCCGACCTCGCGGCGGTGCTTGTGCTCGCGCAGCCATTCCCAGATGAAGCCAATCACCAGACCGGCCGCAACGCCGCCCAGAACCACGACAAACAGCGGCAGGGCGATGCCCGGGTTCCAGCCCACCAGTTCCGCCAGGGCGGTTGGCATCAGCTTCAGCTCCACGACAGAGCGGTTCGCAAGGCTCACAGAGACCAGAATGATCCCAAGCGAAGCCAGGATGGCATAACGAATATAGCGCATTTAAGCCTTTCCGTTCAGACGGTCCCTCAAGAGCTTTCCAGTCTTGAAGAACGGCACATGTTTTTCCTCAACATGGACCGTTTCGCCGGTACGGGGATTGCGACCAACCCGCGCATCGCGCTTTTTCACCGAAAAAGCGCCAAAGCCGCGCAGCTCGACCCGGTCACCCCGGGCCATCGCATCGGTCACTTCCTCAAATACCGTGTTCACGATCCTTTCGACGTCCCGCTGATACAGGTGCGGGTTTTCGTCTGCAATCTTCTGAATCAGTTCAGAGCGGATCATCCTTTCTGCCCTCCCAAGCCAACGCAATCCTTTGTCGAGTGTTCCCGACTATAGGAAAAAATCGGCGCGCCGGGAACAAAAACAGGCGTCGCCAATCTCCATATCTGAGGAGATTGCACGAAATTGCTTTGTAAAACCAGCCATTTGCTGCCTATAGGGCAGTTTGCCGCCGCCCGGGCCCGGTTTCGCGCCGCCGACGGCCTGCGCCCGGACCTGATTCGCCGCCCGCTCAGACCCGGGGACCTGAGGTGTCAAAATCAACACAATAATTTCATTGTGAGACTAAAATCTCTGATCGACAGGCCCTTGGGTTCCAGTCGCAACAACACGATTTCCAGTGATCCTGCGGTATTAAAACAGTTCAAGGTCTCCACTCCAGCGCTTGGCAGCGATGACGGCGTCGCGCAAAGCACTGTCTTTTCCAGTCATCTGGATTTTAGGCCCCATTCCATCGGCAAGCGTCCATCGATCGCCTCTTTCAGCTTTTAGAGAGACGGCTGCGCCTGTTCCCGAGGCTGTCACCTTTCCATGCCCCAGAACACAGAAAAGCCCCGCAGAACTGCGGGGCTTTCCAGATTGTTAGAACAGAGAAATCTCTGAAGATCAGTCGCCGGTCTTCAGCGCTGCGCCCAGGATGTCGCCCAGCGATGCGCCGGAATCCGAGGAGCCATACTGTTCCACTGCTTCTTTCTCTTCCGCGATCTCGCGTGCCTTGATCGACAGACCCAGACGGCGGGTCTTGCTGTCAACGTTGGTCACGCGGACGTCGATCTTGTCACCAACCGAGAAACGCTCGGGGCGCTGATCGGCACGGTCACGCGACAGGTCGGAGCGGCGGATGAAGGACTTCATGCCTTCGTATTCCACTTCGATGCCGCCGTCTTCGATGGCGGTCACTTCGACGGTCACGATCGAGCCACGCTTCACGCCGCCCACGGCTTCGGCGAACTTGTCGCCGCCCAGGGCTTTGATCGACAGGGAGATACGCTCTTTTTCAACGTCCACTTCGGAGACAACGGCCGAAACCATGTCGCCTTTGCGGTAGTTTTGGATCGCATCTTCGCCACGCTCGTCCCAGCTGAGGTCGGAGAGGTGAACCATGCCGTCGATGTCGCCTTCGAGGCCGATGAACAGACCGAATTCGGTGATGTTCTTGACTTCGCCTTCGACTTCGGTGCCCTCGGGGTGGGTCTCAGCAAAGACTTCCCACGGGTTGCGCATGGTCTGCTTGAGGCCCAGGGAGACGCGACGCTTGGCGCCGTCGATTTCCAGAACCATGACGTCGACTTCCTGCGAGGTCGAAACGATCTTGCCGGGGTGCACGTTCTTCTTGGTCCAGGACATCTCGGAGACGTGGACCAGACCTTCGACACCGGGCTCCAGCTCAACAAATGCACCGTAATCGGTGATGTTGGTGACGCGACCCTTGTGCACCGAACCCAGCGGGAACTTGGCGCCAACCAGATCCCACGGATCTTCCTGCAGCTGCTTCATGCCGAGAGAGATACGGTGGGTCTCTTTGTTGATCTTGATGACCTGAACCTTGACGGTTTCGCCGATCGACAGGATCTCGGAGGGGTGGTTCACACGGCGCCATGCCATGTCAGTGACGTGCAGCAGGCCGTCAACGCCGCCGAGGTCAACAAACGCACCGTATTCGGTGATGTTCTTGACCACGCCGTCAACCGCATCGCCTTCGGACAGTTTGCCGATGACTTCTGCACGCTGTTCGGCACGCGATTCTTCCAGGATGGCGCGACGGGAGACAACGATGTTGCCACGGCGACGGTCCATTTTCAGGATCTGGAAGGGCTGTTTCAGACCCATCAGCGGGCCAGCGTCGCGCACGGGGCGCACGTCAACTTGCGAACCGGGCAGGAAGGCCACGGCGCCGCCGAGGTCGACAGTGAAGCCGCCTTTGACGCGACCGAAGATCGCGCCTTCGACGCGGGCATCGTCTGCGTATGCTTTTTCCAGGCGATCCCATGCTTCTTCGCGGCGCGCCATCTCGCGGGAGATGACAGCTTCGCCACGGGCGTTTTCAGCCGAGCGCAGGAAGACTTCCACTTCATCGCCAACGGCGATTTCGGGAGTTTCACCAGGATTTGCGAATTCTTTCAGATCAACGCGGCCTTCCATTTTGTAGCCGACGTCGATGATGGCCTGGCCCGCTTCGATTGCGATGACCTTGCCTTTAACAACGGACCCCTCATCGGGTGTGTCCATTTCGAAGCTTTCGTTCAGGAGGGCTTCGAATTCCTCCATCGATGTGTTCTGAGCCATGTGGTCTCGGATTTCCTTTACATATCTTATTTAGCTGGCCATGCGGTTGTCTCCGCCGGTCTGAATGGGTTGGTCGGTCTGAGATCACGCATCTGAACCGTCTGGAGCAAACAAACACAAAGGGCCGGAGGTTGCCCCGACCCTGCTCAGACTGTCCGTGGTGCGTTTTCGCATCTCTTTCGACAGGGGCCGTATAAGCAGATTCCCCCTTGCTGGCAAGGGGAAATGGACTCGGCATCCCTGTCAGGACAAGGGACCGGCCCGCCTACAGACGAGGACAACGGCAGCCCACCGCCCTGCTCGGGGTCAGCCTTGCCGGTCCTTGATCGCCGCAATGGCCGCCGCGATGGCGGCTTCGATGCTCAGATCGCTGGTGTCGATCACCACCGCGTCATCAGCGGGCTTCAGCGGCGCCTCGCTGCGATTCATGTCGCGTTCGTCCCGGGCCTTCACATCGGCCAGAACGGTGTCGTAATCGCTGTCCGATCCGTTTTCGCTCAGCTCCAGGAACCGGCGGCGGGCGCGGACCTCGGCGCTGGCGGTGACAAAGAGTTTCACCTCGGCATCGGGGCAGATCACCGTGCCGATGTCGCGCCCGTCCAGCACCGCGCCTCCGGCTCGGCGGGCAAAACTGCGCTGGAAATCCACCAGGGCCTGACGGACCTCGGCGATCACCGCCACCTTGGAGGCCGCCTGGGCCACCTCGGCCGTGCGCAGCCCCTCGGCTTCCAGATCCGCAGCCACAAGGGACTGCGCGGCCTCCAGCGGTTTTTCACCACCCAGCACCCGCGCCCCGACAGCGCGGTACAACAGGCCGGTGTCCAGATGGGCAAAGCCGAAATGTGCGGCGACTGCCTTGGAAATCGTTCCCTTGCCTGCCGCAGCCGGACCGTCGATGGCGATGGTGAAACGGGTGGTCATGTCGCTCAGCCTTGTTCGTGGGTAAACTTGGCGCCAAGCGCCGTCATCAGCGGCTCGAAGATGGGGAAGGAGGTCGCAATCGGGCCGCCATCATCAACGGAGACCGGATTTTGCGCAGCCATGCCCATCACCATGAAGGACATGGCGATCCGGTGATCAAGGAAACTCTCGCAGGTGCCGCCGCCGGGTACGCCTTCGGGGCCAAGGCCCATCACAGCCCACCAATCGTCGCCTTCACGGACGGCAACGCCATTGGCCCGCAGGCCCCGCGCCATGGCGTCGATCCGGTCGCTTTCCTTGACGCGCAGCTCTTTGACGCCCGCCATCATGGTCTCGCCCCGTGCAAAAGAAGCAACGACGGAGAGCACCGGGTATTCATCGATCATCGAAGCCGCACGTTCAGGCGGCACCTCGATCCCCTTCATCGAGGGAGAATAGCGCGCCCGCAGATCGGCAACCGGCTCACCGCCCTCGACCCGCTCGTTTTCATAAGTGAGGTCCGCGCCCATCTCGCGCAGGGTCGTGAACAGCCCCGCGCGGGTCGGGTTGAGGCCAATACCTGGCACCAGCACGTCCGATCCGGGCGTGATCAGCGCCGCGCAGACCGGGAAGGCGGCGGAGGATGGATCGCGCGGCACCGCGATCACCTGCGGTTTCAGCCCGGGCCGACCAGTGAGGGTGATGACGCGACCTTCTTCCGTCTCTTCGGTGGTAATCTCGGCGCCGAACCCTTCGAGCATCCGCTCGGTATGGTCGCGGGTGGCTTCCTTCTCGATCACCACGGTCTGCCCCGGCGCGTTGAGGCCTGCCAGCAGAACAGCCGATTTCACCTGCGCCGAGGGCACCGGCACCACATAGCGCACCGGCACCGGATCCGCCGCCCCGACGATGGTCATCGGCAGCCGCCCGCCAGAGCGGCCCACCGCCTGCGCGCCGAACAGGGCCAGCGGATCGGTAACCCGCGCCATCGGACGTTTGTTGAGGCTGGCATCGCCGGTGAAGGTCACGGAAATCGGCGAGGTCGCCATAGTGCCCATGATCAGCCGCACGCCGGTGCCGGAATTGCCACAGTCGATCACATTGTCCGGCTCGGCAAAACCGCCGACACCGACACCAAAGACCGACCACTTTCCGCCGCCATGGTTGATGACCTCGGCCCCGAACGCCTGCATCGCCTTGGCCGTGTCCAGAACGTCCTCGCCTTCCAAAAGTCCCGAAATCCGGGTTTCGCCCACGGCCATGGCGCCAAGGATCAGGGACCGGTGCGAAATCGACTTGTCGCCCGGCACCTTGGCCACGCCTGCCAGCGGGTCGGCACGGTGAGAGGTCATCGGGGTAGGCGTACCGTGTCCGGACATGAAGGCTTCCTTTGTCAGAGTGTCGCGAATGCTTTTGTTTCCGCTATCGGTAACGAATTGCCGTGATCCGGTCCAGCGCCGATCAGCGCAAGATCACGCCCATATCACCCTGATATCAGCCAAGGCGGCGGAAGGTCAGGTAATGCGGCGTGCGCCCCTCTCGCAGGGCCTTTTGCTCGTATCGGGTGGAAATCCAGTCGTCCCAGGGTTCGCGCCAGTCGGCAGGGCGCTCGGCCAGCCACTCAAAGCCCGCTCTTGGCACTTCTTCCAGGGTCTGGCGGACGTAATCAGGAATATCCGTCGCCACCCGGAAAATCGCGCCGGGTTTCAGGCAGCGGGCCAGCGGCTCAAGATGTTCCTGGGTCACAAAACGGCGGCGGTGATGGCGTTTCTTCGGCCAGGGATCGGGATAGAGCAGGAAGGCGCGCGAAATCGACGCTTCGGGCAGCACATCCATCAGATCGCGCGCATCGCCGGGATGCACTGCGATATTATCCGCATTTGCCTTGCGGATCTTGCCCAGCAGCATGGCCACCCCGTTGATAAAGGGTTCGGCGCCGATGATGCCGACTCCTGGGTTGTTCTGGGCCTGATGTACCAGATGTTCGCCGCCACCAAAGCCGACCTCGAGCCAGACATCGCGACCGCCAAACAGCGCCTGCAGATCCAGCGGATTGCGATCCGGGTTTTCGTCCCAGCCTACGGCCCCGGGCGACAGCGCCCCGAGGTCCTCGTCCAGATAACGTCGCTGGCTGTCCTTCAGGGTCTTGCCGCTGAAACGGCCATAGAAATTGCGCCAGGGCGCGCCGCTGGCGTGTTTGTCGGCCGCATCGGTCCGCGCCGGGTGGCTGGCAGAGCTGGTTTTCTTGTCATCAGACATCGGACGGGCCTTTTCATTGCCGGTGTTTCCACGCCCGAATTTGCGTTTCGCCATTAACAGGCGCAGGCGGGCGAATGCTGGGCGTCCATCTGCCGCAAGCCGCCCTGCGGGTCAAGAGAGCTGTCCCTGCCTGCGCCTTTGCACTCCCGGAGTGCGCGCATCCGAAAATGAGATGGCCAGCGTCGCCTGGACGCTGGCCAACGATACCCGTTTGCAACCAGATCAGATGAACACGTAGTCCGACGGGTCGATCTGGTCGACGGTCACACCTTCAAGAATGATGTAGGAAGTTCCATTCAGTTCAAATGCCGCATCTCCGTTGAAATCAAACAGGGTTAGGGCAGTAGCATCCTGGAAGACGAGGATATCCTCACCATCAGTGAAATCGGTAACGGTATCCACAGTGGCATCTTCGGAGAAGTAGAAGTAATCGACACCCGTACCTCCGGTCAGCACATCGGCCCCCAAGCCGCCCAGCAGATAGTCGGTGCCTTCGCCCCCCGAAAGCACGTCATTGTCGGCTCCACCATAGAGAGTGTCGGCGCCAGCGTCGCCAGACAGTACATCCGCGCCTGAGCCGCCCAAAAGGTGATCGGCGCCGTCGCCACCATACAAGCTGTCGTTCCCCACAGCACCATTAAGCGTATCATTGCCGCCTTGGCCCAGAATGGAGTCACTTCCCGTGCTGCCGGTAATGTAGTCGTCGTTGTCTTGCCCGATGATGTCGCGAATATTGACAAGGGTGACGTCGGTGAAATCGATGGCCCCATCGACAAGGATGTCTACGTCTTTCTCCGTGTCCTGGTTCTCAATTTTCTCGATGCTGTCGAGACTGCTGATCTTGATCTGCCCCCAGCTCGCATATTCGTAAACCTGCTCAACAAGGATTGTGTCTTCGTCGTTCATACCGCCTGGGCCGCCGTAATAACTATCCCAGCCATCGTTCCCCGCGTGCTTGAATGTGTCATTTCCGCCACCGCCATAGAGAACGTCATCCTGAAGACCGCCTGTTATCGTGTCGTTGTCCGAGCCGCCATAGATGGTGTCGTTCCCGAGACCACCATCCAGATCGTTCAGCCCACTACCACCGTCGATAAAGTCGTCTCCATCGTCTCCCATCACGACGTCATTCCCGCTCCCTGCATCAATGTAGTCATCCCCGAGGTCGCCATCGATAGTGTCATTTCCTCCGTAAGAATAGATAACATCCGCGTAGTAAGTGCCGGTGATGGGGTCGCCTACAGCCGTTCCTTCAAAAGTCGCCATTTCCAAGTTCCTGAAATTATTCAATATTGCGCACTTGAGGTGCCAGTCGGAACGTAGGCGTCGAGGCGTTAACAAATGGTAAATAAGGAGAGTTAAATTGACCTGACTCACCATTGGGTTGTTTTCGCTATTCACTCCCTCTGACGACCATCGCCTAGGTACAGGAGCTTGAACCTGCTCATTTCAGCCGTTTCTATGAAAGCCGCCCTTCACGTAGGCTTTCAAGGCGCCCCCCCCCAAGGCGATGGTTCCATGAGGCATTGCCCGGAAGAGGAAACAATCTCTGTCAGTCCCGAACACGCGACTTTCGCCTCCCCCCGCACAACCGCCTGTGAACGCAAAAGGGGCAGACCAGCGGCCCACCCCTCTTTTTGCAATACACTGGCTGACCGGTTCAGACGGACTTTTTCAGCGCCTCGACCAGATCAGTGCGTTCCCAGCTGAAGCCGCCATCGGCATCGGGTTCGCGGCCAAAGTGGCCATAGGCCGCGGTGCGCTGATAGATCGGCTTGTTGAGGCCCAGATGCGAGCGGATGCCGCGCGGGCTGAGATCCATCACCTGACCAATGGCTTTTTCGATCGCCTCAGGCGCGACGTCGCCGGTGCCGTGGGTGTCAGCATAGATCGACAACGGCTGAGACACGCCAATCGCATAAGACAGCTGGATGGTGCATTTGTCGGCCATCCCAGCGGCAACGACGTTCTTGGCCAGGTAGCGCGCAGCATAGGCCGCCGAACGGTCCACCTTGGTCGGGTCCTTGCCGGAGAAGGCGCCGCCGCCATGCGGGGCCGCACCGCCATAGGTGTCGACGATGATCTTGCGGCCGGTGAGGCCAGCATCGCCATCGGGGCCGCCGATCACGAACTTGCCGGTCGGGTTTACGTGCCAGATGGTTTCTGCGGTCAGCCAGCCCTCGGGCAGGGTCTCGCGGATATAGGGTTCCACGATCTGGCGGATATCGTCGGATGTCAGCGACTCGTCCAGATGCTGGGTCGACAGCACCAGCGAGTTGACGCCCACCGGCTTGCCGTTCTCATAGTTGATGGACAGCTGCGATTTGGCATCGGGACCCAGTGCAGGTTCGGTGCCGTTCTTGCGCACTTCGGCAAGGCGGCGCAGAATCGCGTGGCTGAACTGGATCGGCGCGGGCATCAGCGCGTCGGTTTCATTGGTGGCAAAGCCGAACATGATGCCTTGGTCGCCAGCACCTTCGTCCTTGTTCTCGGCCGAATCGACACCCTGCGCGATATGAGCGGACTGTTCATGCAGCAGGTTGGTGATTTCCACGGTCTCGTGGTGGAACTTGTCCTGCTCGTAGCCGATGTCCTTGATGCAGGCGCGGGCGATCTCGTCGATCTTGCCCATGTAATCGTGCAGTTTGTCCTGGTCGGACAGACCCACCTCGCCCCCGATCACAACGCGGTTGGTTGTGGCAAAGGTCTCTGCTGCGACACGCGCTTCTGGCTCTTCCGCCAGAAAGGCGTCCAGAACGGCATCGGAAATTCGGTCACAGACCTTATCCGGGTGGCCCTCGGAAACGGATTCCGAAGTGAAAATATAGTGCTTGCGGGTCATGAAAAGTGCTCCATTTGGTTTCGCCTCGCCACGCCAGGAAGCCGTTGTGGGAGGAACCGAAACTACCTACGTGGGAAGACGGTTGCCGTCAATGCTTTTACCGGCCAGAGATTTAGCAGCTATGAACGGAACTGCGTATTTCCGCCGCGGCCCAGCGCCGCACCTGCAAGCGCCAGCAACAGGATCAGCACCGGCCAATCCCCGGTCCGGCTGTAAAGGGTCGCGGGCAGCGGCGCGGGCAGGATCACATCCACATAGCCAGCCTCACCCAAAGGCAGCGACGGACCAAGACGCCCGTAGGGGTCGATCACACCAGAGATCCCGGTATTGGCCGCCCGCAACATCGGCAGTCCCTGCTCTGCGGCCCGCATCCGCGCCTGCACCAGATGCTGATAAGGCCCCGAACGGGTACCAAACCAGGCATCATTGGTGATCTGCACCAACATGTGCGGGCGATCGGGGGCGGCGTTCACATCTTGCGGGAAGACTGCCTCGTAACAGATCAGCGGCAGTGCATTGCCGATGGGAAGATCCATCAGCCGCGCGCCGGGTCCCGCAGCATATCCCGCACCGGCCTGAGATGCCAAACCATGGAAACCGAACCGCGCCATCAGATCGCCAAAAGGCACGTATTCCCCGAAAGGCACCAGATGTGCCTTGTCATAGATCTGCCCGGCCGAACCATCGGCGCTGATCAGAGCAGCCGAATTGAAATAGGCGCCGCCTTCTTCGCGCTGGATCCCCAGCAAGAGCGGCACGCCCGGCGCCTGCTCAAGGATCGCCTCCAGCGTATCCCCGGCATAGTTCAACAACTGCGGCACCGCGGTTTCCGGCCAGATGATCATATCAGGGCGCGGGCCTTGGGCGTTAAACCCCATGGCGCGGCGCACGAAATCCCACCGCAGATCCGGGTGCCATTTCTGGTGCTGCGGCGCATTGGGCTGCACCAAGCGCACCTTATGATCGGTCAGTTCGACCTCAGGCGGAGACGGCAGCAGCGCCACCAGAGCCACAAGTGCACCACCGGGCAGGACCGCCCGCGCGGGGCTTTGGCGCAGCAACGCCAGCGGCAGAAACGCGGCAAGCGTCAGCACCGCCAGCCCCTGCGGACCAATCCACGGCAGCAGCTGCGCTGCGGGCGTATCAATCCAGAACTGTCCGAAAGCGGCCCAGGGAAACCCCGTCAGAAGATAGGCGCGGGCAAATTCTGCAAGGCTCCAGAAGGCAATCAGAAGGGCGACCCGCGCTGCCCCCCTGCTCCACCGCACGGCCCCGGCAAAGGCAGCGCCCCAGAACAGCGCCAGACCACCGGCCAGAAACACAAGGGCAAAGGGCGCCATCCAGGCGTGTCGCTGCGCATCCACCTGAAAGGGTTCAACGATCCACGACAGGCCAAAAGCGAAATAGCCAAGCCCAAAGCCCCAGCCCAACATGGCGCCAGACCAGGACGTCTGCGCCCGCAGGGCAAAGGCGCCAATCACCGCCAGCGCAATCGGCACGGTCCAGAGCATGTGATTGGGGGCCAGCGCCAGCGACATGAGCGCGCCAAAGCCAAAGGCCAGCACAAGGACCGGCAAATGGGGTGCCAGCCGCCCCAACCTGCTGCGCAGACCGGAAACCTTCGTCATTCCGCGGCGTGGGGCACCAGTACCCGCAGCCGTTTGATCCGACGGGGATCGGCATCCATGATTTCGAACTCAGGCCCGTCCGGGTGCACGATCACCTCACCGCGGGCGGGCACCCGGCCCGACAGCATGAAGACCAGTCCACCCAGCGTGTCGATCTCTTCTTCGTCGACATCGTCGTGATTGGTCAGCGACTGGCCGATCTCGGCCTCAAATTCATCCAGTGGCGTGCGGGCTTGGGCGATATAGCAGCCAGATTTTTCCCGAAACCAGGTCTGATCCTCGCCGGTGTCGTGTTCGTCCTCGATCTCACCGATGACCTGCTCAATGAGGTCTTCGATGGTCACCAGACCATCAACACCGCCATATTCGTCGATCACCAGCGCCATGTGCCGACGTTCGGCCTGCATCTTGGCCAGAAGCACTCCGATGGGCATAGACGGTGGCACGAATAGCAGCGGGCGCAGCATCTCGCGCAGATTGAACGGCTCCGCCCCACAGTTGAACCCATGGGTCAGGGCAAAATCCTTGAGGTGAGCAAAGCCAAGCGGCGTGTCCAGCGTGCCCTCGTAAACCGGGACGCGGGTAAAACCGCTGTCGCGAAAGACCTGCACCAGATCGTCGCTTTCGATTGTCACGGGGACGGCCACGATCTCGGCCGAGGGGATGGCAACGTCTTCGACCCGCATCCGGCGCAGGTTGATCATGCCGTGCGGCTGAACCTCGGAGACAGCGTCTTGCCGCTCTTCCTGTTCCTCCGTCGCGGCAGAGGCCGACAAGGAGCCGAAAATACGCCCCAACAGTCCGGTCTTTTCCGCGTGTTCCGTGGCCTCGATGGCCTCACTCTTCATATGCAGCGCGCCATGCGCTGCGTTAGAACTGCCTTCTATGTCGCCCATTTATCCTATCCAATATGCCCCGTTCAGGGGCTTCCATTTACCGTATATGGGTTATCGATACCCAGTTTGCCAAGTATCTCGACCTCCAGCCCCTCCATTAGTGTGGCGTCGGGGTCGCGAATGTGATCGTAACCCAAAAGATGCAACACTCCGTGAACAAGCAGATGACAGAGGTGATCTGCCAGCGGTTTGCCCGCTTCCTCAGCCTCACGGGCGCAGGTTTCATAGGCAATGGCAATGTCACCCAGCGGGATTTCGCCCGTAAAATCAGCCTCTGGCGGCAGAGGATCCCCGCCCGGCTCCTCAGCAGAGAGTTCCTCGGCTGGCCAGCTGAGCACATTGGTCGGGGTCGGCTTTTCACGGAATTCTGCGTTCAGATCCGCGATGCGCGCATCGTCGCAGGCCAGCAGGGAAATCTCGCACTCCTCGGCCTCCAGATCAAAATGCGCAAGCGCAGCGCCGATGGACCGCTCCGCCAGCGCCTCAAGCGCAACCGCATCCCAGCGGCTGTCTTCGGTGGAAATCTCTAATGTCATCTGTCGCTTTCACATATCCGCTGGGGTCCGACATCACGGACCCGGCGCAGGGCGCCGGGATCAGATTGCCGGAACATCCGCGTCATAGGCTTCGATGATCGCCGCCACCAGTGGGTGACGCACCACATCGCGGGCGGTGAAATAGTTGAAGCTGATCTTGGGAATGCTGCTCAGCAACCGCTCCGCATCCGCCAAGCCAGACGGCACGCCGCGCGGCAGGTCGACCTGGCTGCGGTCGCCAGTGATCACCATGCGCGAACCTTCGCCAAGGCGGGTCAGGAACATCTTCATCTGCATGGTGGTGGCGTTCTGCGCCTCGTCCAGCACCACAAAGGCATTCGAAAGCGTGCGCCCCCGCATAAATGCCAGCGGCGCGATCTCGATCGTCTTCTCTTCCTTCAGCTTGGCCAGTTGCTTGCCGGGCAGGAAGTCATTCAGCGCGTCATAAAGCGGCTGCATATAGGGATCGACCTTTTCCTCCTGGGTGCCAGGCAAGAAGCCGAGCCGTTCGCCCGCCTCAACAGCAGGACGGCAAAGGATAATCTTGTCCACCTGTCCAGTGATGAACATGCTGACCCCGACCGCGACAGCCAGATAGGTCTTGCCGGTGCCGGCCGGGCCGATGCCGAATGCCAGCTCGTGTTCATATAAGGCCTGCACATAGGCCTTCTGCGCGTCGGTGCGCGGCTCCACCAGCTTCTTGCGGGTCTTGATTTCGACCTTGCCGCCACTGAACATTTCCAACTGGCCGCCCGGATCGGTCTGATCCGACGGCCCCATGCGCAATTCGCGGTCCACATCGGCACTTTCGACGCTGCGGCCTGTTTCCAGCCGATCATAGAGCGCAGTCAGAACCGCTGCGGCCTGTTCGCGGCTTGCTTCCTCGCCCATCACCGACAGAAGATTGCCGCGGCGCAAGATCTGCACGCCCAGCTTCTGTTCGATATCGGCGATATTGCGGTCGTATTCCCCACAGAGGTCGATCAGCAGGCGATTGTCAGGAAATTCCAGCAGCACTTCATGTGCGGTGTCGGGATGGGGGTGGGACGACGACGGCGGGGCGCTGGTGACCAATCTCTATTCCTCTGGCTTGCAGTTTCCTTCAATGTGCCTCTGCCGCGCGCCCGGTGCAAGCGCAGCCCGACAAAATTCACACGGTTGAAACAAAAATGGGCTGACACAATACGGACGGGGTCAGAACGGCAAAAGAAAACAGCCGCCCAGAGACGGGCGGCTGCGGTGTTCTTAAAATCGTTTGATGCGCTTACAGCGGGTCGCCATAGGTGGAACCGGACTTGAACGGGCCGGTTGCGACATTGCGCGGCAATTCGCTGTTGCAGACGGGCTTGCCATCCGGCGTACGGCGCAGGTCGGCATAGCCTTCGACACCGTCGTCGATGATCCAGTGTTCACAGCCCTGCGGATCGACCCAGATACCGGCAGTCAGCTGCGAAAGATCGCCACTTTTGCCGTCAAAAATGTTCTGGTCGCGGGTCTTGTCGGTGACATCGGTACACGCAGCAACCGAAAGCGCAAGGCACAGAGCAGCGGCCCCTTTGAGAATGGTCATGCTGTAATCCCCCTTAGCGCACACAATAGATTTCGACGCGACGGTTCTGCGCCATATTGGCCGCGCTGGTATTGGGAACGCGCGGATCACGTTCGCCGTAGGCGCGGATATCACCAACCCGCGCACCGGCAGATCGCGCGACCTGAGCCACCGCATTGGCCCGGCGTTGCGACAGGCCGATATTGTATTCATCCGAGGCGCGGCTGTCGGTGTGACCAGCGATCACAAAATACCGTGTGCTCGGTTTTGTCTTCTGGAAGAATTCCGTCAGGCGCTTGCGGCCTGCCGCGTTGATGAAATGCTTGTCCGTGGCAAAGAACTGATCCGTCGGCATCATGCCACACAGCAGACCGGGGCGACACACAGGTTTGCCGTCCGGTGTGACATGCGGTGTCATGTAACCTTCGGCGCCATCGTCCATCACCCAATGTTCACAGCCATCCGGATCAACCCAGATGGTCGGCACATAGCGTTCCCCGACAACAGTGCGTGTCTGCGTATCCTGCGCCTGAACAGACGCCCCTGCCAGACTGAATGCGACCGTGGCAGCGGCCAGCAAAGCGCCTGCTTTTCTCAACTTGAAATTCAGCACAACCAGATATCCTTCACCTAAGTCCCCCCGGGAGCATGCCACCACGAGCGTTAAGCCTCACGGTAACAGCATCAATCCATGTATAAACAATAAACTACACAACTTTTCAGCCTATTGCCCCTTGGCGGAGCCTATTTTTTCCCAAAACTATGCGGATTCCCCCAACACTCAAACAAATTTCTTAAAATTGTCCACAAAATGGATGCAATAAAGACTCACCCCGCGCCAAAGGAGCGAGGTGATCAAAGGCTGCAAAGGCCCGAGGAAATGGTCAGCCGATCAGTTCACCGGCCAGCGAATTTGCCCCCGAGGACACGATGCGCACCCGCGCCAGATCGCCGATGGCGCGGTCGCAATCGGCCACATGCACCGCGTGCAGATAGTCGGATTTGCCCACCATCTGCCCGGGCAGACGGCCCGCCTTTTCGAACAACACGCCAACTTCGCGCCCGACCATGCTGTCCTGCACCTCGCGCTGCTGGCGGGTCAGCAGGGCCTGCAGCCGCTGCAGGCGTTCATCCGCCACCGCAGCTTCTACCTGCGCGCGCTCGGCCGCCGGGGTGCCCGGACGGGTCGAGTATTTGAAGGAATAGGCGGTACCGTATTTCACTTCCTCGATCAGGTCGAGCGTGGCCTGGAAGTCCTCTTCGGTCTCTTCCGGGAAGCCAACGATGAAATCGCCCGAGATCAGGATATCCGGCCGCGCGGCGCGGATCCGCTCGATCAGGCGGATATAGCTTTCGGCGGTATGGCTGCGGTTCATCCGTTTCAGGATCCGGTCCGATCCGGCCTGCACGGGCAGGTGCAGATAGGGCATCAGCTTTTTGCAGGTGCCATGCGCCTCGATCAGGTCGTCCATCATGTCGTTGGGGTGCGAGGTGGTAAAGCGGATCCGCTCCAGCCCGTCGATCTTGTCCAGCTCCCAGATCAGCTGCGCCAGGGTCCAGTCGGCGCCATTCGGCCCCTCGCCGTGATAGGCGTTGACGTTCTGACCCAGCAGCGTGATCTCGCGCACGTCGCGCTCCACCAGTTCCTGCGCCTCACCGATGATGCGGGACACCGGGCGGGACACCTCGGCGCCACGGGTATAGGGCACCACGCAGAAGGCACAGAACTTGTCGCAGCCTTCCTGCACCGTCAGGAATGCCGTCGGGCCACGCTTGGCCTTGGGGCGGTTCTTGAGCTTTTCGAATTTGTCTTCTTCGGGGAAATCGGTGTCGAGCACCTTCTCCCCCGCGCGCGCCTTGCTCTCCATTTCCGGCAGGCGGTGATAGCTTTGCGGGCCGACCACCAGATCGACCAGCGGCTGGCGGCGCATGATCTCTTCGCCCTCGGCCTGCGCAACGCAGCCCGCAACGCCGATCTTCAGATCCGGTTTTTCCGCCTTCAGCCCCTTGAACCGGCCCAGCTCGGAATAGACCTTCTCGGCGGCCTTTTCCCTGATATGGCAGGTGTTCAGCAGGATCATGTCGGCATCATCCGCCGATTTCGTCTCGACATAGCCCTGCCCGCCCAGCGCCTCGGCCATGCGTTCGCTGTCATAGACATTCATCTGACAGCCGTAGGTCTTGATAAACAGCTTCTTGGGGGCGCTCATGGGTTCGTTGCCTTCCAGCCGGACATAGGGATCAGCGGCCTGCCATACTGGGAAATGACGCCGCTTGCAATGCAGGCGCACTTACCCGATTTTGGGAGCAAATGCCAGAAAGGCAGGAGCAGACCGCCGTGATGTATTCTTCCCTCGACGATTTTCTTGAGCAGCAGTCGACGCTGCTGATCAAGGGGCCCGTCGCGCTGATCTTTTTCGAAGATGACGTGGAAATCGGCACCACCCTGCGCCACCACCTGCAAAGCGGCTTTGCCGAGGTGATCGCCCTGATCCCCGATGCCTTTGACCTGCCGGGGGATGTGAAAAACCGGGTGCACCGGGTGCCGTTTGACTGCAGCGTGCCCGAAACCGTCTTTGCCGCAATCAACAAGGTGATCCGCACCGCAAGCCCCGGATGCTGGCTCTACTACTGCTACAACGCGGAATACCTGTTCTTCCCGTTTTGCGAAACGCGGACTGTCGCGGAAATGCTGACCTTTCACACAGAGGAAAAGCGCGCGGCGATGCTGACCTATGTGATCGACCTCTATGCAGGTGATCTTGAGGCTCATCCCAACGCCGTGTCGCTGGCCAATGCCTATCTGGATAAATCGGGATACTACGCTCAGTCCCGTTACATTGGTGCCAAAAGCAGCCCCGAGGAACGGCAGCTCGACTTTTTCGGCGGTGTGCGCTGGCGCCACGAGGAACACATCCCGCAGGCCAGCCGCAAGATCGACCGGATCTCTCTGTTCCGGGCCAGACCCGACCTGGAGTTACAGCCGAACCACACTTTCAATATCGACGAATACAACACCTATTCCTGCCCCTGGCATCACAACCTGACGGCAGCCATCTGTTCCTTCCGCACCGCCAAGGCGCTGAAACGCAATCCCGGCTCTTCGTTCGATATCCACAGCTTCCGCTGGCACAATTCCACCCCGTTCGAATGGCATTCGCGCCAGTTGCTGGATCTGGGGTTGATGGAGCCGGGGCAGTGGTTCTGAGGCCGGTTTCCCCGGCGCCCCCTGCCCCGCCTTAATAGCAGCCGCTTACCGCTGCAACAGCACCGGGAACCAATCCTCGCGCAGGCGCTGGCCCGGCTGCATGTCATGACCCGGAAACGGCGGTGAGGTCGGGCCGGGGCGTTCGACATAACGTGCATCGTCACCCACCAGCCGCAGGGAAAAGGCACGGCGGCGCTGATCTGCGGTATTACCGCGCGCACCATGCAGCGTGCGATAGTTGAAGGCCACGGCGTCGCCGGGCTCCATCTCCCACTCCATGACCCGCATGCCTTCGGCATCGGGATCGGGCACCGGCATGTACTGGCCCTCGTCGGCAAAGAACCCCTCTTCCGAGACCCAGCGGGTGGGCAGCACTTCCTTTTCCCATGCATGCGATCCGGCAACGCAGCGCAGCGATGCCTCCCGCACGGGATCAAGCGGCGACCAGAAACTGATCGTCTGCTGGCCCTCGACGAAGTAATAGGGACCATCCTGGTGCCAGGGCGTCGCCATCGAGGTGCCCGGCTCCTTGACCAGCACGTGATCGTGGAACATCTGCACCCGGTCAGAGCGGATCAGATCGGCGGCAACCTCGGCCACTGGCGAGGCCTTGATCGCTTCGTCAAACTCGGAAATCCGCGTCCAGTTGCAGTAGTCGTCAAAGAAACGCCCGGTCTGGCCCTTCTTTTCGTTGTTGGACGCATAGGGGCCCGGCTCTGCCATATTGGCCTCTACCCCCTTTCGCAGCAGATCGACCTGATCCTTGAACAGGCCCTTGATCATCACCACCCCGTCGCGCTGGTAGGTTTCGACCTGCTCTTCGGTGATCAGCGGATGCACCATCTTTCGTCTCCCTTATTGGACGTCTTGCTGCTGGCAAAGTTGATCTGGCTAGAACATAATTTCAAATAATATCTTTCTAATATACCCTTCGAAACATGTTATACCTCACTCTGCGCCACTATGAATATGTCACCGCCATCGCCCGCCACGGCAGCCTGTCTGGCGCGGCGTCGGCGCTGCATGTCAGCCAGCCCGCCCTGTCCGCCGCGCTGGCCCGGATTGAGGCACATCTGGGCCGGGTATTGTTCCTGCGCAGAAAAGGCGCGGCGCTGGCACTGACGCCGCAAGGGCGCGAGTTTGTCACCGCGGCCGAGGCGCTGTTGTCGGAGGCCGCGCGGCTGGAACACGCGGGCACCGGTGCTGCACCGCAGGGACGGCTGGTGCTCGGATGTTTCCGTGATCTTGCGCCTTTTCTGCTGCCGCGCGCCCTGCGGGTGCTGCGCCAGACCCTACCGGGGGTGGAGTTGGACTTGTTGGAGAGCGATTTCGAGGATCTGATCGCAGCGCAACTGTCCGGCGCCTGTGATCTGGCGCTGACCTGGGATCTGGGGCTTGATTCCAGCTTTACCCGGCAGGAGCTTTATCGCGTCACGCCACAGGCGCTGATGCCGCCGGATCATGCGCTGGCCGCCCGGGCTGAGGTCAGCCTCAGCGACCTTGCTACCGAGCCGCTGATCCTGTCGCGCGAGGGCTTGTCGATTGCCCATATGATGCGGCTGTTTCGCGGCGCAGGGCTGGTGCCCGCCATCGCCCATCGCGCCGCCTCGCTGGAACTTTTGCGCAGCCTGGCCGCCAGCGGCGAAGGCATCGGGCTGGCCTACAGCCTGCCGCAATCGGATCACAGCTATGAAGGACTGCCACTGATCGCCCGCCCGCTGGCCGCGCCGCAGGCGGTGGAGCCAGTCGTGCTGACCTGCCACGCGGACCCGGCGCCGAACTCGCTCACCGCGCGGGCGATGGCTGCGCTGACGCAGGCTTTCAAAAAGGACGCTACGGAGAGAGAATCAGAAGATCAGCCGTGATCGGCCTTCTTGCGCAAACGGACCACTACATCGACCGATGCGATTTCCATGCCTTCGGGCGCCTCGGGCAGGCGCTGGATCACCAGCTGATCCGAGGGCGCATCGCTGACGCGGCCTTCCTGCTCCCAGTAGTAATGCGGGTGGTCATGGGTGTTGGTGTCGAAATAGCTTTTCGACCCGTCCACCGTGATCTCCTGCAGCACGCCCGCCTCGCAAAACGCGCGCAGCGTGTTGTAGACTGTGGCCAGCGACACGGCCGCGCCCTTGTCCTTGGCGGCTTCGAACAGGCTTTCGGCGGTGACATGGCGATGCTTGCCATCCCCGACCAGCAGTTCAGCCAGCGCCACCCGTTGCCGGGTCGGGCGCAGACCGGCCTGTCCCAGCCAGTTGGTTGCCAGATCTTCGCTGTTTGGCGTCATGTGCAGATCCTGCCTCGCGTTGCTGACCGTATATATAGGGGCAACGGGGGGGGATTTTCAAATGGATTCCCCTGCGGCGTCTTGCACCGCGCCCCGCGCAAAGCCCCCGCAGCACATGGGCAGCACATGGACCGGACAGATGCAGAACCCTTGCAGGACCCGCAGGGCCGATGCTACAGGAGGCCAGATTGAAAACAGACACCTCAGCAGGAGCACCGCCAGCATGGCCGACTACCCGAGCAGCTTTGACAAAGAAGATTTGCTGAAATGCGCCCGAGGCGAGCTGTTCGGCCCGGGCAATGCCCAGCTGCCCGCGCCGCCGATGCTGATGATGGACCGCATCACCGAAGTGAGCGCCGACGGCGGCAGCCACGGCAAGGGCCACATCCTTGCGGAATTCGACATCACCCCGGACCTGTGGTTCTTCGAATGCCACTTCCCCGGCAACCCGATCATGCCCGGTTGTCTGGGTCTGGACGGGTTGTGGCAGCTCACCGGCTTTAACCTCGGCTGGCGCGGCTGGAAGGGCCGGGGCATGGCCGTGGGCGTCGGCGAAGTGAAGCTAACCGGCATGGTCCGCCCCGACCGCAAGATGCTGACCTACAAGGTGGATTTCAAAAAGGCGATGCAGACCCGCCGCCTGACCATGGGCGTTGCCGACGGCACGGTGGAGGCCGATGGCGAAGAGATCTATCAGGTCAAGGACATGCGGGTGGTTCTGAGCGAAGGCTGAGGCCCGCGACGGCTGCCCCCAGTCACCATCAGGTTAGAAGATCAAGAGGCCCCGCGGGGCCTCTTTTTTGGTCGGGAGATATTTCAGGTATCAGCCCAAAACTCGACATTGCATGGGGTACGACATCCACTACACTGCGGCTACGGCTTCATTATCTGATTTTCGCGAGACCGAGCGTTCAGATGTGCAGCATCGACTGCGCCAATTCCACATTTGGTGCTGCGGTTAGCGCCGCGAACAAAGTGGTGTCCTTTGATCTGATGCACGGGGCGAAGAGAAATGTTCTTTTCGTTCATTGCCCATACGCCCCAGGCGTTCGCGGAGCGCCTATTCACCGCAACCGACACCCAGGCTGAGCCATCTGAAAGCTCCGCGGGGATGTCGATTGCTCCACCTGCGCCAATCAGCAAGACTCTGCTTCCGGCTGGTTGAATGTCCAGTGGCAGGTCAGCACGTGTCAGCTATGGCCGTAGTAGGCTTCGGGGTCCACAAGCCCCCCATCTTCCGTCGCGATATAGAACACGCCATCTTTCACTTCGCCGAGCTTGCCATATTTTTTATGCGTGACCTCGAAATCATTCAATGTGACGCGACCGTCCTCATCAAAGCTTGTCGAGGTTTCTACTGTGATACCAAAGTCGCGGGTCAATTCCGACGCAATCACGTTATACCACATGCCCGTGACTTTCAGGTCGTGAGCCTGTTTTTTTTCAGCTCGGGCCAATTGCTCAGGAGAAAGCTCAGCCCAAGCCGTTTCGGCGTCCTTAAGCTTGGCGTGTGACCAAATAAAACCGGTATCAGTTTCAGCCCCAATGACACTATCATCAACTGGATAAGTAACCGTGTTTCTTGCCCAGTTCGCATCTTTGGCAGCGGTGATCATATCACCCAGCCGCGTCGCAGCGGCATCAATTGCGTCTTCGCGAGTCTTGTAAGCGCCCATGCCCGGTTGCTGAGCCTTCGCCATGGAATGGGCCGTGTAGAGCCCCAAAGACAGACGGTTCTTGTATCCGTTCTCCGCCTGGAACGCATCGGACTCTGCCTGTCTTGCATAGGCATCGGCGAACATTTTGGCGCGCTGTGCAGGGTCTGTATACTGCATCCCGTAGGTGCCGCCTTCCTTCGGAATTCCGTTTTTTGCGTCTGCCGACACGCCGGACTCGCCTGCAATGGCAGCACGTGCAATCCTGCTGAGGGCGATTTTCACGGCCTGATCGGAGCCTGATGGCGCGGCCAGTGAGTTTTTTGATGCCTCAATACTGTCTTGGCGTGTCCCTGCGGTATCAAAAAGGGAGAGCGTATTCGCGTTCAGGGATTGATTAATAAGCATAGTGACCTCTGAATGTCGCAAAGTATTGAGCCATTCTGGCATCGGGAGGTTTAAAAAAGCATCCAGATTTAAACACGTATAGGTAGATTGTTGCTGCAATTTTAGAGAGTGTAATGCCGCTTAAAACGGCGGTGCAATGGTTCTACACAAACTCAAAATCTGCGTTGGACAGAGTGGCTAGATCAGCGCCTGCAAGCAAGATGCTGGTGCCATCTACCGTGAACTCAACACCCTCTAAAGTTTGCGTGATCGCAAGATCGTTTATGTCGATTGCGGTGGTTCCAAACAGCCGAATAAAGCCTTCTCCATCGGTGAAGTCCGTCACGACGTTGGTGCCATGTATTTTGGAGAAACGAAGTGTCTAACGTCAGCGTCCGCCATCTGAGCACCGCCTATACAGCAGTTTCAACAGATGTCTTCTTCGACGGACCGCGGTGCAGCACCAGTGGGGGCGATCAATGACAGGTTTGGGCCGGTTCGCCGAATTTTGCAAATGTCGCTATCTGCGCAAAGCCCCCACCCCCCCCCAACCCATCTTGCACCCATGCCCTGCACGGCCTAGTAAGACAAAAGCTATTAAGGGAGTGCACCTATGCGTCGCGTCGTCGTCACCGGTCTTGGCATCGTCTCCTCGATCGGCAACACAGCCGAAGAGGTTCTTGCATCGCTCAAGGCCGGGAAATCCGGTATCGTAGCCAGCCCCGAAATGGCCGAACACGGCTTTCGCAGCCAGGTGGCCGGCACGCTGAAAATCGATCCTGCCGAACATGTGGATAAGCGCACCCTGCGCTTCATGGGGCCGGGGGCTGCCTATGCCCATATCGCCATGCAACAGGCGATCGCCGATTCCGGCCTTTCCGAAGATCAGATCGTCAACGACCGCACCGGTCTCATTGCAGGGTCCGGCGGACCGTCGACCTCGTCCCTGCTGGCCGCGCATCAGACCGTTCTTAAAACCGGCGCGACCAAGCGGATCGGGCCGTTCGCGGTGCCGAAATGCATGTCGTCCACGATCTCCGCGAACCTGTCGACCGCGTTCAAGATCAAGGGCATCAACTATTCCATCACCTCGGCCTGCTCCACCTCGCTGCACTGCATCGGCAGCGCCGCAGAGCAGATCATGATGGGCAAGCAGGACGTGATGTTCGCCGGTGGCGCCGAAGAGCTGGACTGGACCCTGTCCTGCCTGTTCGACGCGATGGGCGCGATGTCCTCGAAATACAATGACACGCCCGAAAAGGCCTCGCGCGCCTTTGACCAGAACCGCGATGGTTTCGTGATCACCGGCGGCGGCGGCATCGTGGTGCTGGAAGATCTCGATCACGCGCTGGCCCGCGGCGCCAAGATCTATGCCGAGGTCACCGGTTTTGCTGCAACCTCGGACGGGCACGACATGGTGGCCCCCAGCGGTGAAGGCGGCGAGCGCGCCATGCGTCTGGCCCTGTCAACCCTGCCCGAGGGCCGCAAGGTCAGCTATATCAACGCCCATGGCACCTCGACCCCGGTTGGCGACCTCGGCGAAGTCGAAGCCGCCCGCCGCGTCTTTGGCGCAGGCCAAGTGCCGCCGATTTCCTCGACCAAGTCGATGACTGGCCACGCCCAGGGGGCTGCCGGAGCGATGGAGGCGATCTTCTGTCTTCTGATGCTGGAAAACGATTTCATCACCCCGTCGATCAACGTCGAAACCCTGTCCGAAGGCATCGAAGAGGGCGAAATCGCCACCTCCTATGTGGAGAACGCTGGTCTGGACAGCGTGATGACCAACAGTTTCGGGTTTGGGGGCACTAACGGCTCCATGGTTCTGAGCAAGTACAAGGGGTAAGCACGTCATGTCTGGAGTTTTGACCGGCAAACGGGGCCTGATCATGGGCGTGGCCAACGAACGTTCCATCGCCTGGGGCATCGCCAAGGCGATGCACGAGGCCGGAGCCGAGCTGGCCTTCACCTATCAGGGTGAAGCCTTTGGCAAGCGGCTGGAACCGCTCGCGGCCTCTGTCGGCAGCGATTTCATGGTCGATGTGGATGTGACCGACGATGCCTCGCTCGACACCGCATTCGAACAGCTCGCAGCGCGCTGGCCGACGATCGATTTTGTGGTGCACGCGATTGCCTATTCGGACAAGACAGAGCTGACCGGCCGGTTCATCAACACCAGCCGCGCGAACTTCAAGAACTCCATGGATATCTCCGCCTATTCCTTCATCGAGGTGGCGCGCCGCGCCTATCCGATGATGGAGGAGAACGGTGGCACCTTGCTGACGCTGACCTATGGCGGCTCCAACCGTGTGACTCCGAACTACAACGTGATGGGCGTTGCCAAGGCCGCACTGGAAAGCGCCACCCGCTATCTGGCCAATGACCTTGGCCCCGATGGCATCCGCGTCAACGCGATCTCGCCCGGCCCGATGAAGACCCTCGCCGGCGCCGCTATTGGCGGGGCGCGCAAGACCTACAAGCACACCGAACAGAACGCGCCCTTGCGGTCAAACGCAACGCTTGAAGCTGTGGGCGGCACCGCCGTCTATCTGGCCTCGGATGCGGGCGCCTATACAACGGGTGAGGTCATCCGTGTCGATGGTGGCTTTCATATCCTTGGTATGCCGCAGCAGGAAAACCTCTAAGTTTCCCACAAGCTGCATCCTTCAAAATGGAAAAACGGGCGCCCTCACCGGACGCCCGTTTTTCTTTTATGGCAGGCGCGATCCCAAACGGCTCACCCTCCGTCAGCCTCGTCCGGGCCATCCTTCTCTTGAACCTTACGGCGGGAGCGCGCCAATCCTGCCTCGAACCCCTCGCCATCTCCGAATTCGGAAAACTCGGCATAGCGCGCGTGGGCTCCTGCAACCCGCGCGGCATGCTTGATCGGGCACCAATAGGCCTCGGTGCGGCTGGCAACTTCACGCACCCAGGCGATCACCCCGTTGCAATACCCGCAGTAGATGCAATTCAGTTTCTGCACCCCGTTAAGATAGGCCAGATGGTGCCGGTCCATCCGGATAAAATCGCGCCGGGGCACCTTTGGGATGCCGTAAACCGGGAAACAGGCGGCCTGATAGACAAGCACGAAGAGGTCCAGCAGCACGAAGGGCACGATCAGCGCATAGATGAAAGGCGCGGTGATCAGCACCATCGGCCGTGTGTAGGCAAGAAAGCGTAGCCAGCGCACCCGCAATGCCCGGTGACGACGGCGGGCCTCTTCCTCCCAGACGATGCGGCCGTTCTCCAGCTTGTACTGAAACGCGGCGCGCTTGTCGGCGATTTCATCCTCCAGCTCGTCCTGCAGCTCCCGCATCCGGGCCAGCAGATCCTCCATTCGCGTGCTCATCTCATACCCTCCATCTGCTCGTTACACCGGCGCGCGGACCGCGCTCTGTTTCGCCCTCGCGGAACTATGCCGTGGCCACCCGCCATTCGGCAATCAGCGCTGCCATGATATCCGATGCCGAACCGCTGCGGGCATGCGGCGCGCCCTGGCCCGCCCATTGCGCGCCAAACCCGGAGGCCCCGGCCGATTTAGCCGCCGCATTCAGCGCCTTTCCCGCATCATAGGCGATCGGATAGTCTGGAACAGCCGCGCCTGCGTGCTCTGCCGCCCATGCGGTGAAATCGTTGGCGAGGCAACGGGCCAGGCGCCCTGAAATCGCCGCTGTCATCTGGGTGGCCTCTGCCGCTTTCGAATGCAGCCGGGCGCGGTACGCGCCATCAGCCAGGCTTTCACTGCAATCGATGAAGGCGGTGCCCAGCTGCGCCGCCGAGGCTCCCAAACGCAGCCCCGCTGCGATATCGCCCCCCGTCATCAACCCGCCTGCGGTCACTACGGGCAGATCAAGCTCCGCCACCAGCCGCCGCGTCAGATCAAGGGAACTCAACCTTTCATCCGGGGCCGCGGGGTCGAAGATGCCGCGATGACCGCCCGCCTCCCAGCCCTGCGCCACCACCGCCCGCACCCCGGCGTCACGGATCGCACGCGCCTCCGCCAACGAAGTGGCGCTCGCCATCAAAAAGATACCCGCCTCTTTCAGTGCCAGCATCACATCCGGCGCAGGCAGGCCGAAATGAAAGCTGACCACTGCCGGGCGCTCTGCCAGCAGCATCTCCTGCATGTCCCGGTCCACCACAAAGCTGGTATATATTTCGCTCAAGGCCGCGGGCGCCTCCGCATCGAACCGGGCAAAGACCGGGGCGAGCAGATCCAGCCAGGCCGCCTCCCGCGCCGGATCCGGCACAGCGGGCTGGTGGCAGAAAACATTGACGTTGAATGGCCGCGCAGTCAGCGCCCGCGTCTGGCGGATCATCTCCCGCGCTTGCGCCACTCCAGAGGCGCCGATGCCCAGCGCGCCAAGCCCGCCTGCATTGCTGACCGCCGCCGCCATGGCAGGAGAACTGACCCCCGCCATCGGTGCCTGAAAGATCGGCACCTCAAGGTCCAGTGCCCGGATAAGCTCCGTTGCAGCCATGCCATATGTCTCCCTGTTTTGCCCCTCGGCCAGCAAAGCCGCAGTTTCATGCCCATGCAAGTAGAGAAAGCGAAACGCCCATCCCTCTTTGGCCGGAGCCGGGTCAAGGGCGGCGCAGCCGCCGCACCCTAGGTGCGGCTTGCTCTTGAGGCGGCTCTGGCCGCACACAAACTGGCTCTGGCGCCCAAAGGAGGGGCAAAGCCCTCCCTTTGGCGCCTCTCAGCCGTCCTTCGCGCCGCGCAGCGGCGCCACTCCGACGGAACGGGCCCAACGGAAAAGGCCGGATCTGGGATCCGGCCTTTTCGGGCGGGAGAACCCCGCCTTGCAGAATAATTCGCAGATCAGTTGATCGACACCAGCTCGATATCGAAAATCAGATCCTTGCCCGCCAGCGGATGGTTGGCATCAAGCGTAACCGTCGCTTCGTCCGCTTCGACCACGGTTACCGGCAGGACCTGGCCTTCCGGGGTCTGCATCTGCAGCTGCGTGCCCGGCTCCAGCGGAATGTCATCCGGAATACCTTCGCGCGGGATCGCCTGACGTGCGTCAGGGTTGGACGGACCGTATGCGTCATCACAGGCGATCTCGAGCGTCTTCTTGTCGCCCGCGACCATGCCCGGCAGACCGGCATCCATGCCGCCGATCACGTGACCGGCGCCAACGGTGAACTCCAGCGGATCACGCCCTTCGGAGCTGTCAAAGACGGTTCCATCCGTCAGTCGGCCCGTGTAGTGGATGCGCACGGTGTCGCCATTCTTTACCTCGGTCATGTGACCTCCAGTTCGTGTTCAGAATCTAAAGGGCCGGACCCTACAGGACCTGTTTGTGATGTAAACCCACGGCCCGGACCGCAGTAGAGACAATATTTGACCGCCATCCGGGCACCCTCGCGCAATTGTGACAGGTACAACTTCCCGCTTTGTTCCAAGCTGCCTCCTATGACAAAGTCGCGGCAACGGAGGACCCCATGCCCATCACCACCTGTGTATTCGACGCCTATGGCACCCTGTTCGATGTTGCCGCCGCCGCGCGGCAGGCCGCCGCCGAGCCGGACTTCCCGCAGCTTCAGGGCACATGGGCAACCCTCGCCGCCAACTGGCGCCAGAAGCAGATCCAATATACCTGGCTGCGTGCGGTGACAGGCGCCCATACCGATTTCTGGGAGGTCACCCAGAACGGGCTGGACTGGTCGCTGGAGGCCGCCGGTTTGGCCGGAGATGGCGCCCTGCGCGAGCGTCTGCTGGCGCTCTACTGGGAACTTCAAGCCTACCCCGAGGTGCCCGCCATGCTCACCGCGCTGAAAGAGGCCGGTTTCAACACGGCCATCCTGTCCAACGGCTCGCCCGGGATGCTTGAAGGATGCGTGCAATCCGCCGGAGTGGGCGCGGTTCTGGACGATCTCCTGTCGGTCGAAAGCGTCGGCGTCTTCAAGCCGCATTCCAGCGTCTACGATCTGGTCGGCAAACGCTTTGACTGCGCATCGTCCGAGGTGCTCTTCGTCTCTTCCAACGGCTGGGACGCGGCGGCGGCCAGCGGTTACGGCTTCGAAACCGTCTGGGTCAACCGCGCCGGAGAGCCGATGGACCGCCTGCCCTGGACGCCGCAGCACGTGCTGAATGATCTCACCACGATCCCGGACATCGCCAAGGGCTGATCCCCTCAATCCCAAAGGAGCACATCGGACCGATGCCAAATTTCACCACTTCGGATGGGCTGTCGCTCCACTACACCGACAGCGCGCAGGGTCAGGCCCTGCCGCTGATCTGCCTGCCGGGCCTTACCCGCGATGGGCAGGACTTTCGCTATTTTGCACCGCATGGCGCACGCTACCGGATGATCACGCTGGATGCGCGCGGGCGCGGGCAATCGGACCTCGATCCTGAGATTACCAATTACAACGTCATGCGCGAGGCGCAGGATGTGATCGAGCTGATGGATTACCTGGGACTGGAACAGGCCGCGATCCTCGGCACCTCACGTGGGGGAATGGTGGCCATGGTGCTGGCCGCCACCGCAAAGGACCGCCTTAGCGCCGTGGTGCTGAACGATGTGGGACCGGAAATCCCTCAAGGTGGCATTGCCCGCATCATGGAATACGTCGGTCGCCGCCCCGCTGCAAAAACCTATGATAAGGCTGCGCAAACTCTGGCGGCTTTGATGGCACCCGCCTTCCCCGACGTGCCGCCCGCCCGCTGGCGTGAAGAGGTGGAGGTCTTCTACGACGAAACGCCCGAGGGCCTTTCCCTGCGCTATGATCCACGCCTGCGCGATGCGCTGCTGGAGCAGGCCAAGGCTGGCCCGCCCCCCGATCTTTGGCCGCTGTTCATGGCGCTTGAAGGGCTGCCCTGCGGCGCGATCCGGGGCGCCAATTCCGATGTGCTGAGCCATGAGACCTATCTTGAAATGCAGCGCCGCCTGCCTGCCCTGCAGGCGGTAGAGCTGGATAATCGCGGCCATGTCCCGTTTCTGGACGAACCGGCTGCCCTCACCCTTATTCATTCCGTATTGGACCAGATTTGATGACTTCCATTTCCATGATCGAAGCCGCTGCCCGGCGGCTTGATGGCCACGCCCGCAAGACACCTCTGCTATCCTCGCCCTTCCTCGACGAGGTTGCGGGCCGTCGCCTGCTGGTCAAACCCGAATGCCTGCAACACACTGGATCGTTCAAATTCCGGGGCGGCTGGGCAGCGCTCTCGGCAATGGACGAGGACACCCGCAAACGTGGCGTGCTGGCCTATTCCAGCGGCAATCATGCGCAGGGTGTCGCAGCCGCCGCGCAGGCCCATGGCGTCCCTGCCGTGATCATCATGCCCTCTGATGCGCCGCAGCTGAAGATCGACAACACCCGCGCCCTTGGCGCCGAGGTGGTGCTTTATGACCGCGCAGGCGAAAGCCGCGAAGAGATCGGCGCCCATTACGAGGAAACCCGCGGCCTGACGCTGGTAAAACCCTATGACGATCCGCAGGTGATCGCGGGCCAGGGCACCGTTGGTCTGGAGATCGCAGAGCAGGCCGCTGCCGAAGGCGTCACCTCGGGCGATGTGCTGATCTGCTGCGGTGGCGGCGGTCTGACCGGCGGCGTGGCGCTGGCGCTTGAGGCGCGGGCGCCCGGTCTGCGGGTGCGCCCCGCCGAGCCGGAAGGCTTTGACGATGTGGCCCGGTCACTCTCAAGCGGGCAGGTCGAAAGCAATCCCGCCACCTCCGGCTCCATCTGCGATGCCATCCTGACGCCTGCGCCGGGGGAAATCACCTTTCCCATCCTGTCGCGCCTTTGCGGCCCCGGCATTGTCATCACCGAGGATGAAGCCCTGCACGCCATGGCGCTGGCATTCTTGCGACTGAAGATCGTTGTCGAGCCGGGCGGCGCTGCTGCCCTTGCCGCGGCACTGTTCCACGGGGATGAGATCGAAGGCGATGCGGTGATCGCCGTGGCCACCGGCGGCAATGTGGATCCTGCGATGTTCATCCGCGCACTGGAGCAGCACGCCTGAGGCGGCTTCCATCCCTCCCCGACCTTTGCTTTACCTTCCCGTGCCTTCGCGGATATGGTGCGCCGCAAACGTGACGGGGAGAGATATCATGCAAATCGCGGATCTGGGCGATGTCCAGCTGCACTACCGTGTCGACGGCGATCCGGACAGCGCGCCCATCGTTTTTGCCAACTCTCTGGGCACCGACCTCAGGGTCTGGGACGCGGTGGTCGAACGCCTGCCTGCGGGTCTGAAGGTGATCCGCTATGACAAGCGCGGGCATGGTCTGTCCACCGTTCCGCCCGCCCCCTATTCCATGGGGGCGCTGGTACGCGATGCCGAGCGGCTCCTGGACCATCTCAATGTGCGCGACTGCGTCTTTGTCGGCCTCTCCATTGGCGGCATGATCGCACAGGGGCTGGCCGTGAAACGGCTCGACCAGGTGCGCGCGCTGGTGCTGTCGAACACCGCCGCCAAGATCGGCACCGCCGAGATGTGGCAGGAACGGATCAAGGCGGTCGAGGAACAGGGCATCGAGGCGCTGGCGGACAACGTCATGGAACGCTGGTTCGGCAAGGATTTCCGCGCCACACCCGAACTCACCCTCTGGCGCAACATGCTGGTGCAGCAATCGCGCGCCGGTTACGCAGGTTGCTGCGCCGCCATCGCGGGCACCGATTTCTACACCCCCACCAGCGGGTTGCGTCTGCCCTGCCTTGGGTTTGCCGGGGCCGAGGATGGCTCTACCCCGCCCGATCTGGTGCGCGAAACCGTCGATCTGATCCCCGGATCGCAGTTCCACCTGATCCGTCGCGCGGGCCACATCCCTTGCGTCGAAAAGCCCGATGAATACACCGAACGGCTGACCACCTTCCTCAAGGAGATCGGACACATTGGCTGACTTTCTGCTGATCCACGGATCCTGCCACGGCGCCTGGTGCTGGCGCGACCTGATCGCGGCGCTGGAGGCGCGCGGCCATACCGCCCGCGCCATCGACCTGCCCGGCCACAACGACAGGCGCGACCTGACCAGTGTCACGCTGGAGGAAACCGCTGAAGCGATCCTGATGGCCGCCGGGCCGGACACCATCGTGCTGGGCCATTCCTGGGCGGGTTTTCCGATCTCGGCCGCCGCAGAAAAGGATCCCAGCCGCCTGCGCGGGCTGATCTATCTCTGCGCCTATGTGCCAGTCTCGGGCCTTTCCATGATCGACATGCGCAAGCGTGGCCCGCGCCAAACGCTGGCCCATGCGGCGATCAAGGACGAAGCTAGCAACAGCTACACAGTAGACCCGGCCGAGGTGCCGCGCCTGTTCTACCACGACTGCCCAGAGGAAGCGGTCGCTTACGCGCTGGAACGCCTTTGCCCGCAGGCGATCCGTCCGCAGGACACGCCGCTGACCCTGGGCGCCAACTGGGACGGTACGCCCAAAGCCTATATCCGCTGTGCAAATGACCAGACCATTCCGCCGGAATATCAGGCCGATATGGTCAAGGACTGGCCCAAGGGCCGCGTGCATGTGATGCAGACCTCTCATTCCCCGTTCTTCGCCGCGCCGGATGCGCTGGCGGATCTGCTCACCCAGATCGAAAAGGATCTCTGACATGGCCGGATCGGTCTTTGACAGCCAGCTTTATGGCGATCTTTTCCCGGCGGGCGATGCTGCGCGCCTGTTCAGCGACAGCGCCGAAATCCGCGCCATGTTGCTGGTCGAGGGTGCGCTGGCCAAGGCGCAGGGCGCGGCGGGCGTAATCCCCGCCGACAGCGCCGCCGCCATCCAGCGAGCGGTGATGGAAGTCGCGCTTGATCCCGGTGCGCTGCGCAAGGCCACCGGACAGAACGGCGTGCCGGTGCCCGCACTGGTCGCCGCCCTGCGCAGCGAGATGAACGCGCCGGAACATGCGCAATACGTACATTGGGGTGCCACCTCGCAGGATATCATGGACACCGGCCTGATGCTGCGGCTGCGGCAGGTACTGACGGCGGTTGAAACCGATTTGAAAGCAGCGCTGACGGCGCTGACCCGGCTGGCCAAAGACCATGCCGAGCTGCCGATGCCCGCCCGCACCTATGGCCAGCATGCCACCCCGACCAGTTTTGGCGCTGTGGTCTCCGCCTGGGGCGCGCCGCTGATCGCGCTTCTGGAAGAGCTGCCCGGCCTGCGCCAGTCCTGCCTGCTGGTCTCGCTCTCTGGTGCTGCCGGAACCGCCGGGGCGCTGGGGCCGGAGGCGCCGCAGATCCGCGCTGCCCTGGCCGAAGGCCTGTCTCTTGGCGATCCCGGACGCAGCTGGCACAGCGACCGCACCCCGGTGCTACGCCTCACCGACTGGCTGGTGCGGGTGAACCTTGCGCTTGGCAAGATGGGCGAGGATTGCATCGCGCTGGTACAGACCGGCATTCAGGAAATCCGTCTTGGCGGCGCCGGGGCCTCATCGACCATGCCGCAGAAACAGAACCCGGTTGCGCCCTCGGCGCTGGTGGCGCTGGCGCGGCAGGGATCAGGGCTTCTCTCGGTCCTGCACGGCGCCGCCATGCAGCAGCATCAGCGCGACGGTGCCGCCTGGTTCACCGAATGGATGTGCCTGCCACAGATCGTGCTAGGCGCCGCCAGCGCCGCCGCCATGGCCAAAGATCTGAGCGCCGGGATCACCCCCAACGCCGATGCCATGGGCGCTGCACTCGCCAGCGGCCTCGACATGATCCACGCCGAGGCGCTGAGCTTTGCCCTTGCCGCCAGCATGCCCCGACCGGAGGCGCAGGCCGCCGTCAAAAAGCTCTGCCTGGAGGCCAACGAGACCGCAACGCCACTCAGCACCCTTGCAGCGCGCACCTTTGCCGATCTGGACACAGAGGCGCTGTTCGATCCGGTCCGGCAACTGGGACATGCCCCGGCGGAAGCCTTGCGTTTTGCCGAAAAAGCCGCCGAAATCTGCGGCCAGAATTAACCGGCAAAGAGACATCAGAATGCGGCGCGGGAAAGACGGTTTGGCAAAGGCTTTGCCCGCGTTCATGAAACGCAGGCATAGCATACACCGTGCGGTGCCCTTCTGATGCGCCTGCCGCTGGTCTTTGTCCTGCTGACCGTGATGATCGACGCCATGGGCATCGGTCTGATCATGCCGATCATGCCCAGCCTGATTGTCGAGGTGCAGGGCGGATCGCTGGCGGATGCGGCGATCTGGGGCGGCGTTCTCAGCACCGTCTTTGCCGTGATGCAATTCCTGTTCAGCCCGGTGCTGGGCTCCCTGTCAGATGCCATTGGCCGCCGTCCGGTGCTGCTGGTGTCGCTATTCGTGATGGCGCTGGATTATCTGGTGATGGCATTGGCCGGGTCGCTGTGGTTGCTACTGGCGGGGCGTCTTGTCGGCGGCATCACCGCCGCCACCCACTCCACCGCAGGCGCCTATATCGCCGATATCTCAAAACCGCATGAAAAGGCTGCGAATTTTGGCCTTTTGGGCGCGGGCTTTGGCGCTGGTTTCGTGCTAGGTCCGCTGATCGGCGGTCTGCTTGGCGAGATGGGCACCCGGGCGCCCTTTTATGCGGCCGCCGCCCTGTCAGCGCTGAACTTTGCCCTTGGCTGGTTCGTGATGCGGGAAACGGTCACCGACAAGACCCGCCGCGCCTTTGACTGGCGCCGCGCCAACCCCTTTGGCGCCTTTCGCGCCATGGCCCGCATTCCTGGTATTGCCAACCTTCTGTGGGTCTATTTCCTCTATTCCGTGGCGATCTACGTTTACCCGTCGATCTGGTCCTATTTCACCGCCGAACGGTTTGGCTGGGACACCAAGGTCATCGGCGTGTCACTGGCCATCTACGGCGTCTCGATGGCGCTGGTGCAGGGCTGGCTGCTGCGCCACTGCGTACGCTGGTTCGGCGAGCGACGCACCGTGCTTTGGGGGCAGATCTTCGACTTTGTCGCCTTTGGCATTCTCGCCTTCATCACCAGCGGGTCGCTGGCGCTTGCGCTGATCCCGGTCTCGGCCCTTGGCGCGGTGGTGCAGCCCGCATTGCAGGGGATCATGTCCCGCGCGGTGGACGACAACCAACAGGGGGAGCTACAGGGGGTGATGACCGCCGTGCACGCCCTGTCGATGATCATCTCTCCGATGATGATGACGCTAACCTTTGCCCATTTCACCCGCGCCGAGGCCGCCATCTACCTGCCGGGGGCGCCGTTCCTGCTGGCGCTGGTGCTGATGTTGGGTGGGTGTCTGCTGTTCTTGCGGGCCAGCCGTTCCCACACGTAAACGCGCAATCTCCCCTTCAACTCTCCTCTTGCGACAATCAACCGTCCGGGTCACCGTGCGGAAAATGCACGGTCTAAAAAACACGGGCCAACGGGGAGAACGCACCATGCAAACCATCAAAGCCGCCGTCTGCCACGCCTTCGGCAGTCCGCTTGTCATCGAGGAGATTCAGCTGGCCGCCCCGCGCATGGGCGAGGTCGAGGTGACGCTGGATGCGGTGGCCATCTGCCACAGCGATATTTCCTATGCCGAAGGCGCCTGGGGCGGTCACCTGCCTGCCGTCTATGGCCACGAGGCGGCCGGAACGATCACCGCGGTTGGCGGCGGCGTCAACGGATTTGAAGAGGGAGACAGCGTTGTCGTCACCCTGATTCGCGCCTGCGGCACCTGCCCCAGCTGCGCAGGAGGCAAGCCGACGATCTGCGAAACGCCCTATGACGGGGTCAAAAACGGCCCCCTCACCACCGCCGATGGCGGTCCGCTGGAACAAGCCATGGCGTGCGGTGCCTTCGCCGAAAAGGTGGTGGTCGATCAGCGCCAGATCGTGAAGATCCCCGACACCATGGCCAAGGATGTCGCCTCGCTGATTTCCTGCGGGGTGATCACCGGCGTTGGTGCCGCGGTCAATGCCGCCGGTCTGCGCCCTGGGCAGGACGTGGTGGTAATCGGCGCTGGCGGCGTTGGCCTCAACGCCATTCAGGGCGCCCGTATCGCTGGCGCCCGCCGCATTGTCGCCGTCGACATGAGCGAGGAAAAGCTGGAGGTTGCCAAGGAATTCGGCGCCACCCACGGGGTGCTCGGCAGCCAGGCTTCCCCCTGGCGCGCCGCTTACAAAGCGCTTGGCGGCAAGGGGGCCGATGCGGTGCTGGTCACTGTAGGCGCCATCCCCGCCTATGATCAGGCCGTGCGCTATCTGGGAAGGGGCGGCAAGGCGGTGATGATCGGCATGCCGCATTCCGGCCAAAAGGCGGAATACGAGCCCGTCGTAATGGCCGCCATCGGTCAGGGCATGGTCGGCTCCAAGATGGGCGATGTGGTGATCCAGCGCGATATCCCCTGGATGATCGACCTTTACGATCAGGGGCGGCTCAAACTGGACGAGCTGATCTCCGGCCGCTGGCGCCTTGACCAGATCAACGAGGCCATCGCCGATACCAAGACCGGCTCAGCCCGGCGCAACGTCATCCTCTTCAACCGCTAACGGCTGCCGCAGCCCAAAGGAGTCCTCCCATGAAGCTGCAGAACCTCGACATCATCGTCACCGCACCGCCTGCCCCGGGTTGGGGCGGGCGCTACTGGATCCTCGTTAAAGTGACCACCGACACCGGGATTACCGGCTGGGGCGAATGTTATGCCGCCTCGATCGGGCCAGACGCCATGACCCATGTGATCCGCGATGTCTTTGACCGGCATATGGCGGGCGAGAATCCGGAAAACATCGAGCTGATGTTCCGCCGCGCCTATTCCTCGGGTTTTACCCAGCGTCCCGATCTGACGGTCATGGGTGCCTTTTCCGGCTTGGAAATCGCCTGCTGGGACATTCTGGGCAAGGACAGGGACCGCCCGGTGCACGCACTGCTCGGGGGGCGGATGAACGATCGCATCCGCGCCTATACCTATCTTTATCCGCTGCCCCATCACGACATCGCCGCCTTCTGGACCTCGTCCGATATGGCCGCCGAAAGCGCCACCGAAATGGTGCTGAGGGGCTATACGGCGGTGAAATTCGACCCCGCAGGCCCCTATACGATGCGCGGCGGCCATATGCCCGCGATGCGCGACATCAGCCAGTCGGTCGCCTTTTGCAAGGCGATCCGGGAGGCGGTCGGCGACCGTGCGGATCTGCTGTTCGGCACCCATGGCCAGTTCTCGACCGCAGGCGCCGCGCGGCTGGGCCAGGCGCTGGAGCCCTATTCGCCGCTGTGGTTCGAAGAACCCACGCCCCCTGACAATATCGAGGACATGGCCCGCATCGCCCGGCAGGTGCGCATCCCGGTTGCCACCGGCGAGCGGCTGACCACCAAGGCCGAGTTTGGCGCGGTGTTGCGTGCGGGCGCTGCCGAGATCCTGCAACCGGCGCTGGGACGGGCCGGCGGCATCTGGGAGATGAAGAAGGTTGCCGCCATCGCCGAGGCCTTCAACGCGCAGATGGCGCCGCATCTTTATGCTGGGCCGGTGGAATGGGCCGCGAATATACATCTGGCGGCCTCGATTCCGAATATCCTGATGGCCGAAACCATCGAAACCCCCTTCCACGACGCCCTGATCAAAGGGGCGATCCGCGTCGAAGAGGGCTTCATCCGCCCACCCGAGGCCCCCGGTCTGGGCATCGAGGTGGACGAGGACCTGGCCCGCGCCAATCCCTTTACGGGTGATGATCTGCACCTCAACATGCAAGAGGCGCCCTGCGACTATGCCAAGGGAAATTCCTTTGCCGGAGGCGCCCCGCCGCTGCCCGAGTGACTCTGTTTCATCGATGGCTTGTGCAACAGGGACAAAATGGGGCATTATACGGTCCATCATTTATCGCAGGACCCCGGACACGTGACCATTCAGCATCCCGATACGATGTCGCCGGATACCCCGATCGACATGGCCCAGCGCGCCGCCGATGCCGCGTCTTTCCTCAAGACGCTGGCCCATGAAGGGCGGTTGATGATCCTGTGCCATCTCGGCACCGGTGAGAAATCCGTCGGCGAATTGGAAGCGCTGCTGAATATGCGTCAGGCCGCCGTCAGCCAGATGCTGGCGCGACTGCGCGACGAGGGGCTGGTCGAAACCCGCCGCGACGGCAAGACGATCTTCTATTCCCTGAGGGACCGGAACACCGAAGAGATCATCGCGCTGCTCTACCGCCAGTTCTGCGGCCCGGAATAAGCTCCCACTGCGCCCGGCACCGAGCGGCCTACAGACGTCTCCATTCCAAGACTACACCGGATCAAACCCGCCGGGTTTTAGACCCACGGCACCTGCCCCCGTTCGACAAGGACGCGGGTGCTCCCGTGCCTGTCATGTCCCTTGCCTGCGGCAAAGCCCCAGACACGCTTTGGGCGTGGCGCGGCTTCGCCGCGCCCAACTGGCACAGGGCATTCCCTGAATTGCCGAAACCAGGCGGGAGTGCCCCGCGCGCCTTTCAATGATGGTGTTTCAGAACGCCCGGATCAGTCGTCCGCACGCACGGTCTGCCGTTGACGGCCCAGACCTTCGATTTCCAGCTCCATCACGTCGCCCGGTTTCAGATAGATCGGATCAGGCTTGATACCCATGCCGACGCCCGGCGGGGTGCCTGTCGCGATCACATCGCCCGGATGCAGGGTCATCAACTGGCTGAGGTGGGCAATGATTTCCGCCACCGAGAAGATCATCTTGCCGGTGGTGCCACTTTGCATGCGCTGACCGTTCACATCGCAGGACAGCGACAGGTTCTGCGGATCGGCAACATCGTCCCGGCTCACCAGCCAGGGACCGATCGGACCAAAGGTGTCGCAGCTTTTGCCCTTGGTCCATTGTCCGGTCAGCTTGATCTGGAAATCCCGCTCGGACACATCGTTGACCACGCAATACCCGGCCACATAATCCAGCGCGTCTTCTTCGCTCACGTATTTGGCGGTCTTGCCGATCACCACGCCCAGTTCGACCTCCCAGTCGCCAGCGACCGAGCCGCGCGGCAGCACCACATCGTCATTGGGGCCGACAATGGCCGAGGTCGCTTTCATGAATAGGATCGGATGTTCGGGGATCGGCATCCCGGCCTCTTCGGCGTGGTCCGAATAGTTGAGACCGATGCAGAGGAACTTGCCCACGCCGCCGACACAGGGCGCCAGGTCCACATCGCCTTCGACCACTGGCAGGGCCGCCACATCCAGTGCCGCCAGCTTCGCCAGCGCGGCATCATCCAGGGTTGCGCCTGTGATATCCTCTACATGATCCGACAGATCGCGGACCGTTCCATCGGCCGCCAGCATCCCCGGACGCACAGTGTCTCCCACGCGATATCGCAGCAGTTTCATTCTATTCTTCCCGTCTTGTTGGTTGTCTTCGTCAGATCAGCTCGACACGTAGCCGGCCACCACTTGCAACAGCTTAAAGGCCGTCGCGGCGTCGTTTTCCACCACGGCGAGGAACTCTTCCTCGCCGATACGCAGACAGGTCAGATCCGTCTGCGCGATCATGCTGAGCGCACGGGGCTCCTTGCGGATCAGCCCCAGTTCCCCGACCAGCCGCCCGGGGCCGACCGTGGCAATCAACCGGTCCTCTTCGCCATCCTGTGGCAGGAACAGCCCCGCTTCGCCTTCGGTGATCATATAGGCACCATCGCTGGCATCGTCGTCTTTCAAAAAGACCGCATCGCCCGCCTTGGCCTCGTACCAGCGCGCGCCAAAGGCCAGCAGCCGCAGCTGGCGCCGGTTGAGACCTGAGAAAAGCTCGGATTGTTCCAGCGCCCGCAGTTTGCGCGCCAGATCCTGGCTGGCGGCGCTGTCGGCCACGGCGGCCTCCTGCATCTGGTCGCTGACCAGCCGCCCCTGGCGCAGCTGGTAGAAAACATCGAAGACTTCGGAGCGTTCGAAATCGCTGTCGAGATAGACCAGCGTCGTCTCCGGCAACAGCTTGCGCAGGTTCTTGTGCACCGAAACGCGGGTTTCCAGATCGTAACTCGCCAGCGCGGATTCCAGGATCAGGATATCGGGCCGTTTGATTGTCGCCCGGGCAAAGGCCAGCGGTTCGGCAAAACTGGCAGGCAGGCCCTGCCCGCCCAGCGCCACCGGCAGATCAAAGATCAGTTCGACCACCATGTTGCGGGTGCCATTTTCCACCAGCACGTCCGACACCAGCTTGCGCAGCTCGTCGCCTCGGGCGCCCGCAGTGTCGGAGATTTTGCCGAACATGGCGTTCTCCATCACCGTCAGACCCGGGGCAAAGCTGCTGTCGTCGATACGGACAAAGATGTCCTCAAGCGTTTCCATCAGCTCGTCCGCGTGGCTACGGCGGAACTGCAGGATGCGGCCCTGCATTTCCTGACTGAAGGCCGGGCCGATCTGCTCGGCCGAAATGCTGAAGGGCACGATCAGCATCTGTGCCAGCTCGTCCCGGTCCAGCGCATCGACGCCCTTGCTGCGGGTCTTGTCCACCAGCGCCAGCGCCGCCTCATAGGCCGACGGTTCCAGCCCCAGTTTGCGGAACAGCGGGTGGCCGGTACCATCGATACCAAAGATCTGCCGCAGCATGTCCACCACGTCCTGCGTCAGCGTCACAAGGTCGGTGTCCAGCTTCAGCTCGCGCAGCCGGTCCAGAAAATTGACGTGGCGTTTCAGCACCGCTTCGGTGATCGGCTCGCGCAGGGTGGCATACAGCAGGTTTTCCGCCACCGGCAGCGCAGGGTTATAGCGGTCTGGTGCAAAGAAATGCGCTTGCGCCTCCAGTCCAGCCTTTTCAATGGCCGCCTGCACCTTGGGGCGCAGCTCGATCAGGCTGGCGGTCAGGCGCGGATGCGCGTTGCTGTCGAATTTCTGGTCCATGCCGCGCCGGAACAGGGCGGTATCGGTGCCGATGCCCGACACCAGCTGCACCCACCAGTCGCGCAATTCCGCCTCGGTCGAAAAACCCGCAAGCGATGGGTCCAGCCAGGCCGCATCGTAGGGGTCGGGGCTGTTGCCCGCCCTCAACGCCGCATCCAGCTGCAACATGTCGCGGGCCTCACCCTGCGGGCGTTGCCGCATCGGCATCATGACGTTGTCCCCGAAAGAGCCCCGGAACAGAACCGGCCGCGAGGTCGCATGACCGATGCGCGAAGCAACGATCGCCTGATGCACCTCGCGCAGATCAAAGGTTGCGACCGTCACGGCGCCCGCCGCAGGCAGCACTTCACGGGTCAGCAATTCGGCCATGGCCCGGCGGTCTTCCTCGGACGGGGCGGCAATGCCGATGACCTTCCCGGCAGGCAGCGTGGCGGTAAGATCTTCCAGCACAAGATTGCCATCGGCGTCGCGCACGCTGACGTCTTTCAGCTCGATATCGCCCTTGAGGCGTGGAATATCGTCAGGTTCGCCGGTCATCAGCGCTTCATCGACCATGCCCGGCGGCGCGAAACGTTCCAGGATCACCTCCCAGCGCAGCGACATGTCTTGCGTCTGGTTGTAATAGGTCAGCAGTTCCTTCCAGGGCGAGGCGATATCCTTGTACGCCGCCAGCGCCGCCACCAGCGCGCCCAGTGATACCTTGCCCTGCAGCACCAGGAAGCCACCCACGGCGTAAAAGAAGAATGGCGTCAGCTGGGTGATGAAGTTGTTGAGGAACTTCATGAAGAATTTTTTCTGGTAGATATCGAAACGGATATCATAAAGCCGCCCCAGCCGGTCGGTGATCACCGCCATCCGGTAGCGCCAGCCGCCATTGATGCGCAGCGTGGCGGCACCTGCTGCGCTTTCGCCGATTTCCGAGGCCAGCGCCCGCACCTCTTTGATGCGCTCCTTGTTCAGAAGGTTGATGCGCCGCTGCAGCATCGGGATCAACCAGCCCTGAAGCGGGATCAGTGCCACGGCGGCCAGACCGAACCAGAAGCTTTGCACAAACAGGAAATAGAGGATGGTCAGCATCTGCCCGGCCTGCAACACCGGCTGGCTGACGGCATCGCCCATCAGACCGCCCATCGGCTCGGATTCCGATGTCACCATCGACACCAGTTCGCCCTGGCTAACCCGTTCGAAATAGGGCTGTGGGAACCGCAAAACGCGGGCGATCAGCTGATAGCGGAACCGGCGCAGCATCCGTTCGGCCAGAACCCCCTTCATGGTGTTGATGCGCATTTTCAGCAGACCGTGCATCAGCACCGACACCAGAAACGCCACACAAAGGAGCCACAGGAAAGTCAGCTTATCGAAGGAATACCCCAACACCGCAATCGTGTCGGTCTCGGCACCAATGGCATCGTTGATAATACGCTTGGGCAGTTCCAGCGTCAGGTACAAAAGCGGAAACAGGCAGGCCGTGACCACCAGAAGCACGAGCTGATCACGTTTGGAATACTTCCAGATAAAACGGAACAAAGAACGTTCTATGAGACAGCTCCGGATAGGCGTCTGAAATTCGGTACAGCATATGCCTAGCGCGGTTTACCTGTGACAGGCAATGGCAACTGCACCAAAGCCCGTTTTGGCCTGTCGTCGCGGCACAAGGGCACGCAGCATTTGCCATGGCGGCAAAAAAACGTAAGGTTCCCGGACAGTATAGATGACAGGGGACTGTTTTGCCGGAGCATACCGGAACATTATTGCTGCTGCTCTGCCTGATGCAGGTCAAACATATGTTCGCAGATTTCTTTCTGCAGACACCAAAGATGCTGTCGGGCCGCGGCGAATACCTGCACAGCGGTCGTGCGCAGCATGCCGGAGTTCACACGCTGGGTTCCATTCTGGTCTTCGTGCTGATGGGCGCGCCCGTCCTGTTCATCCTGATCACCTGCGTGCTGGAATGGATCGTGCATTTCAACATCGACTACTGCAAGGCGCGCTATTCCGACAGCAAGCAACTGACGCCGCAACAGGCGGCTTTCTGGCGCGCTGCCGGTACCGATCAGGCGCTGCACCAGCTGACCTATATCGCCATGGCCGCCGCCTGGCTGAAATACGCGACCTAGGGCACAACCCGCTTAAGGGACAACCGGTCTGTCCCGCTTGATCGTGCGCAGGACCACGTTGGTCTGGGCGCTGGCCACCGCAGGCAGGCGGAACAGGAACTCTTCCAGAAACCGGTTATAGGCCTCCAGATCCGGCGCCAGAACCCGCAGGTGATAATCCGACTGGCCGGTGGTCGCAAAACACTCCTGCACCAGCGAATTGTTCTCAACCGCGCGGATGAATTCCTTCAGCTTTTCCGGATCATGCCGTGTCAGCTGCACATGCACCATGGCGTGAAAGCCAAGCCCCATGGCCGCCGCATTCACCACCGCGCCATAGCGTTCGATCACACCGGCCTCTTCCAGCGCGCGCACCCGCCGCCACAGGGCAGAAGGAGACATGCCTACCGTCTCGGCCAGATCCGCATTGGAAATACGCGAATCCTCCTGCAACAGGGTCAATATACGGCGGTCGCGGTCGTCCAGCTTCATTGTAACGGTTATCCAGTTCAAAATAGCGATCAACACCGGTTAATTTATCCACAAATTGCCAAAACGCCAGTAGATGCGGCAAAATTTTCCGCCCTAAATGGATTATCCTTTCGCGATCACAGACTATCCGCGCGAGGACTCCCCGATGACCAAGCTGAGCCACGACTTCCGCAGCTACCAGCTCGATGACCGTTACGAGATGACCAAGGGCCGCGTGTTCCTCACCGGCACGCAGGCGTTGGCGCGGATCATGCTGGACCAGTCCCGCCGCGATCAGAACGCCGGGATGAACACCGCCGGTTTCGTGTCGGGCTATCGCGGCTCGCCGTTGGGGGCGGTGGATCTGGAGTTCTGGCGCTCGCGCAAGCGGATGGAAGAGGCCAAGGTCAAGTTCATGCCCGCCGTGAACGAGGATCTGGGCGCCACCGCCGTTCTGGGCGCGCAGCAGGCGGTTCTGGATCCCCATTGCGAGGTCGAGGGCGTCTTTTCCATGTGGTACGGCAAGGGGCCGGGCGTCGACCGTTCTGGCGATGCACTGAAGCATGGCAACGCCTATGGATCGTCCAAAAAGGGCGGCGTGCTGGTGGTTGCGGGCGACGACCACGGCTGCGTCAGCTCCTCGATGCCGCACCAGTCGGACGTGGCCTTCATGGCCTGGTTCATGCCGGTTCTGAACCCGGCGGATGTCTCCGAATTCCTGACATTTGGCGAATACGGCTTTGCCCTGTCGCGCTATTCCGGCACCTGGGTCGGCTTCAAGGCCGTGTCGGAAACCGTCGAAAGCGCGCGGTCCGTGGAATTGCAGCCGGACCGTGAATTTGTTCTGCCCGAGCTGCCGCCCTACCCCGGCGGGCTGCACATCCGCCGCGCCGATCTGCCCTCGCCCGAGATCGAAACCCGGATCCAGGCCAAGATCAAGGCGGTGCGCGCCTTTGCTGAGGCCAACCCGATCGACCGCCGCATCTATGACGTCGAGGATGCGCAGTTCGGTTTCGTGACCACCGGCAAGGGGCATCTCGACCTGATGGAGGCGCTCCGCCTTCTGGGTCTGGACGAGGCCGCCTGCCGCCGTCTGGGCATCGACATCTACAAGGTCGGCATGGTCTGGCCGCTGGCCCGCCCCGAGGCGCTGCGCTTTGTGAACGGCAAAGAAGAGGTGCTGGTCGTCGAGGAAAAACGCGGCATCATCGAAAGCCAGTTCAAGGAATATTTCTACGACTGGCCGGGCGACAAGCCCAAGAAAATGGTCGGCAAATACGACAGCGCGGGCGAGCCGCTGATCCCATGGACCGGGGAACTCAGCCCGCTGCAATTGGCACCCATCGTGGCCGCGCGGCTTGATGCCTTCTTCCCCGAAGAGAACCTGCCCGCCAAGGCCGCCGCACTGACGGCTGAGCCACCAAAGCTGATCAATGTGCCCGGCGCCACCCGCACGCCCTATTTCTGCTCGGGCTGCCCGCACAACACCTCGACCAAGCTGCCCGAGGCCTCCAAGGCATTCTCCGGCATCGGCTGCCACGTCATGGCCAGCTGGATGGACCGCGAAACCGCAGGCTATGCTCAGATGGGCGGCGAAGGTGTGCCCTGGGCCGTTGCCTCGCAGTTCAACGGGAACAAGCACGTGTTCCAGAACCTGGGCGAGGGCACCTGGTATCACTCGGGCAGCCTTGCGATCCGGCAGGCGGTCGCGGCGAAAACCAATATCACCTACAAGATCCTCTATAACGATGCGGTCGCCATGACCGGTGGTCAGCCGGTGGACGGGCCGGTCAGCGTTTCGGGCATCGCCCAGACCTGCCGCGCCGAAGGGGTGGACCGGATCGCACTGGTGTCCGACGACATCGGTAAGTTCAGCCGCGCCGATTTTCCGGCAGGCACATCGTTCCACGATCGGGAAGAAATGGACGCGGTACAGCGTGAACTGCGTGAAATCCCCGGCGTCACCGTGCTGATCTATGAACAAACCTGCGCCACCGAGAAACGCCGCCGCCGCAAGCGCGGCAAGATGGAAGACCCCAAGAAATTCGCCTTCATCAACGATCTGGTCTGCGAAGGCTGCGGCGATTGTTCGGTGGCATCCAACTGTCTCAGCGTGGAGCCGAAAGAGACGCCCTTTGGACGCAAGCGCAAGATCAACCTCTCCTCCTGCAACAAGGACTTCTCCTGCCTCAACGGCTTTTGCCCCAGCTTTGTCACCGTTGAGGGTGGTGAGCGGCGCAAGAAGCAGCCAGCCGGTCTGGATGCAGACCAGCTGACGGCCCGCCTGCCCGCCCCGGACCTTCCCTCCCTCGCCGAGCCGTTCGATCTGCTCGTCACCGGGGTGGGCGGCACAGGCGTTGTCACCGTCGGCGCGCTGATCACCATGGCCGCGCACCTTGAGGGCAAGGGATCGAGCGTGCTGGACTTCACCGGCTTTGCGCAGAAATTCGGCACCGTCCTCAGCTATATCCGCCTGTCGAACGCGCCCGAAACGCTGAACCAGGTGCGTATCGATCAGGCCGCCGCAGATGCGGTCATTGGCTGCGATGTGGTGGTGTCCTCCGCCCCCAAGGCCTCGGCCCATTATCGCGCGGGCACCAAGGTGGTGCTGAACCGCGCCGAAATGCCCACCGGCGATCTGGTGCTGCGCCGCGATGCCGACCTGATGACCGGTCTGCGCGAAAAGGAGATCGAAGCGGTGGTCGGGGCCGAGAACCTTTCGGGCTTCAACGCCAACGAGGCGGCAGAGGCGCTCTTGGGCGATGCAGTTCTGGCCAATGTGATGATGCTGGGCTTTGCCTGGCAAAAGGGGCTGGTGCCGGTCAGCGGTGCGGCCCTCAGCCAAGCGATCGAACTCAACGGCGTGGCCATCGACAAGAACCACCTCGCCTTTGCCATCGGGCGCGCCATGGCGGTGGATCCCGCGCTTGTCAGCCAGTTCTACGACGAAACCCCCGAGGAAGGGGAAACGTTGCAGCAGATGATCGACCGCCGCGCCGCCTTCCTGACCGAGTATCAGGATGCTGCCTATGCAGAGCGCTACCGCAACACGCTGGACCGGCTGCGCAGTTCCCTGCCTGCGGACGTGCAGGACGATCTGGTGACGCGCGCGGCAAAGTCGCTGTTCAAGCTGATGGCCTATAAGGATGAATTCGAAGTCGCCCGCCTGCTGACCGCAGACAGTTTCAAGGAGCAGATCGCGGCGGAATTCGACGGCAACTATTCAGTCAAATACCACCTTGCACCGCCGCTGCTGGCGCGCGGCAAGGACAGCCGGGGCCGCCCGAAGAAAAGCGCCTTTGGCGCCTGGCTACGCCCGGCCTTGTCGGTGATGGCCAAGGCCAAGGGCCTGCGTGGCAGCGCGTTCAACCCCTTTGGCTATCACGCCGAGGCCCGCCTGCACCGCGACCTTCTGGACTGGTACGAGGCGGCGATGACCAAGGTCGCACGTGCCTATGGCGCGGACCGGCACGACACCTGCGCCGACATCCTGGCAGCACCGATGGAGATCCGGGGCTATGGCCCAGTCCGCATGGAGGCCGCCGCCAAGGTGCGCAAGGAGGTCGACCAACAGCTCGGCCAGCTCTGAGCACCGTCTCTCCCGATCAAGGGCGCGCTTGCCTCTGCGCAGCGCGCCCTTTTTTGATCCAAAACTCTTGCTTATCCAGCACCGCTTTCCGCTGTCCCGGATTGAAAACGCCTCTCCCATCGGGCTGCACAGTGCGACCGATTGCGGCCAGTGCCGGATTGGCAATTGTAAAAGTAGCCACAGAAATGCATAATTTTCGAACGATGGGTGACTTCGTTCCGATAAGGACGCAACGCGCCTTGGGAAACCGGCCAAGCAGTGCCGGGACACGCACACCAGACGGTTCGGAAAGGGCCTGCCTGTATGCCAACTGAAATGAACATCCTTCTGGTCGAAGACAGCGACCTGGATGCGATGATCCTGGAACGTACTTTGAAACGGCTTGATCTTCCGGCAACCGTCGTGCGGGCGCGTGACGGCGTCGAAGCACTGGATATCCTGGCGGGCACAGCCCCGGGGATATCAATCCAAAGCCCGTTCCTTATCCTGCTGGATATCAATATGCCGCGCATGAACGGCCATGATTTTCTGAGCGCCCTGCGCGCCAACCCGGACACGGCAGATCAGATCGTCTTCATGTTCACCACATCAGACAATCACGCGGACATTGCCGAGGCTTATAAGCACAATGTCAGCGGATATTTCATCAAGCCCCAAGGTGCGGCCGAGCTGAAGACGCTGCTGACCTCTCTTTTCCGGTTTTGGGAGATTTGTCAGCCGCCTGTGCCCAGCCCCGCCTAGGCGATGGTCGCCAGACCCGGTCGTCTCAGACGTCCCAGTATCTTTCCGTGTAGACGGCGAATTCTTCCAGCTCCTCCGGCAGGGGTTCTTTGCCTGTGAAGACCCGCAGGTAATGGGGCGTCATCTGCAACCGTTCCTTATGGCTCTCGTTCGGCTCCGCCATGTCATAGCCAAGCTGCATGTAATAAAGAACCTTGGCCCGGGTCTTTGCCTCCAGCTCCGGATAGCCATAGCGGGAGAACATGTCGCTGAGCGCTTTCACCCGCCGTGCATCGGAACGGTCTAGCAGGCTGCGCACCTTGCCCGAGCGCCGCGCCCAGTCCCGCACCGCGAAGTCGAGCGCGGTATTGAACAGATCCGGGTTGGCAATACAGTGAAAGACGTTCAGCACCGCGCCCGTGATCGCGGCGGCAGGGGCTTCGGTCTGGGCAACCATCGCGGCGGTATTGGTCTGCTCCCACGTCTGCAACAGCGCATCCAGCAGATCCTGCCGCGATTTGAAATACCAGTAGAAGGAGGAGCGCGACACGCCCATGCGCTCGGCCAGGGCCAGCACCTTGACCTGCTCAACCCCGTGGCTGATCAGCACATCCATCGCCACATTCAGCCAGTCGGCCCGGGTAACCTTAACGTTGCCGGTCAGGGGTTCGGCGGTGGGATCATCCCGGTGCAGGATCGGTTTGGGGGGCATGGACAGAACACCTCGTGACGTGCGCCAATCAGGGCACCAAACATCCTGCGGCGCCCACCGCGCCTTGTCCACCGCATTTGACGGTGTTGCGACATTTGTCTCAGTTTAAGGCCAGGGCACCTGGACTCTCGAAATCGTGTCAGTCCATCGCGCAGGCCCGCACCGCCCGCGAACGAACGGTCATTGAGCACCCACATTATGTATGCGAGCCTTCACGCTGAGACGGTTTCGAAGGTGACATGAAATGAGCAATGCCTGCACAGTGCGATGCTGCGAGAACATCCGCGGTCATGCCATCTGCCACCGCAAGGGAAACGAGACTACCCGCCCGATTGCCTTGGAGAAAAACCAATGAGCGTGACAGTCCGAGCGTTCAGGGCAGAAGATGCAGAGGCATTCCGCACTCTTCACCGGGCCTGCCTCGCGTATTACCAGATTGCCCCTGCCACCCATGATCAAGAAGAGCGGGTGCTTTCACTGCTCCGCGCCGAAAGGCACATGGCGTGCCATCTGGCCTTTGATGGCACCCAGCCCGTCGGGTTCGCCACATGGGGACTAAGCTTCCCGGCCGGCCCGGGCATATCACTGGTCATGAAAGAGCTGTTTGTTTCTCCGACCGTTCGACGAAAGGGTGTTGGAAAAGCATTGTTATCCGCCCTCATCGATGTGGCACGTCGCGAGGGCTGCACCCGTTTTGACTGGGCCACAGACGGCACCAACGGTGGCGCACAACGATTTTATGAGGCGCTTGCAGCACCGAAAATGACCAAGCAAAGCTATCGCGTCGCCGAAACGGAATTTGACGCCTTTCAAGCGCGAATTGAGCGCAAGTAGCGCCTGATTAAATCCTGATAGTGGCTCCCAACTCGGGCTGTCAGGACGTGCCATCGCTGCGCGAGACCTCCTCCTCTGCCCTCCCGGCCTACAACTGCGAACTTGGACGCTCCCGAATGGCTTCTTGCCAGGCCAGCGTGGCCGTGTTGGCTTCGGGCACGCGCATCTTGATCACGCGAGCAAAGTCGACAAAGACGAAGGCCGAAATATCCGCCAGCGTGAAATGATCAGTGGCAAGGAAGGGGCTGTCCTGCAGGCGCTCTTCCAAGAGATCAAAGAACCGCGCAGTCCGCGCCTGTCCGCGTTCGGCCAGCTCAGGGATCTGGGCATAGTGATCAGGGCCCGGAATGGCGCGGTTTTCAAACGCCGGGTGGGTGTTGCGCAGCGCCTCGGCCACGGGGGCGCCGCCCTGCTGTTCCACGATGGAGTTCCACATCAGCACCAGCCCTTTTTCATCGGCGTTGCGTCCCATCAACGGCGGTTCCGGATGCGCCGCCTCCAGATAGGCGGCAATGCCAAGGTTTTCGGTCAGGACAGTGCCCGTATCGGTGACCAGAACCGGGATCGTCGCGCGCGGGTTCACCGCCAGAAAGGCCGCGTCCAGCTGCTCTCCCTTGGCGATGGAAATGTCATGGGTTTCAGGGCTCAGCCCCTTCTCCGCAAGAAACATCCGCGCCCGACGCGGGTTCGGCGCGGTGGAGCAATCGTAGAAAATCATGGCAGCCTCCCTCTGTTACCGCCAGCCTAGGGGCAGGGCAGCACGTGAGGCCAGCATGACGGAGCGTCGCGCGGATCAGGCGTCGCGGCGGTAGATGAAGCAGCGCCCCTCGACCGCGTCCGGCGGCAGGGGCATTTCGCGCAAGCTGTCAAAATACATCCGGTCCGAGGACACCATCATGCCGCCCACCGCCAGCAACGGTTCGATGAGCGGCGACACCAGCCGGGCAAAGGCATCGTTCTTGGCGCGGTTGTGACCGCCCAGATCCGCGTGGATCAGACTGGCGGTCGCACCGAACCGTTCCACGGCTGCCGGTAGCGTTTCACGCACATCGCCAAGGATCGTCAGATCCTCGGGCGGGGTGCTGTCAGGATGCGAGGCAACAGCGCGTTCGAAGACATAGATATCCCGGCCGGTGATATTGTGCTTCATGTGGTGGTAGGTGCGCCCGTTCCCAAGCCCCAGCTCAAAGACCGGGCCGCTCATACCAGCGGTTTCGGCAATGGCGTAATCCAGACAGGCACGCTGGGACACCATGCGATCGATAAAAAGGTCCAGACGGGTGATCATGTTACGGTCTCCTTGCACGCCATGGCCGCGCGGCGGCCAATCCCGTGCAGATGTGTCAGACTTTTACGCAAATGTGTAGCGAATAGCGAAAACGGCTCGAGCGCCTTCACAATTGCGTAAAGACCCCACCGGCGCGTCATATTTCCCGCATCTGGGGCTGCTATCTGCGAATGGGGTTTGACTAGTGCCCGTAGGCCGCGCGATGGTGGGGGAAAAAACAGGGAAACGGGAAGATCATGAAGAGACATCACCGGACCTCAGACGGGTTGAACTGAATGGCGCCGCTGTTGTCAGTCGAGGGCCTCAGCATCGGCTTTGGCCGGGATGAAGCTGTCGTGCGCGATGTTAGTTTTGACGTTGCCCCCGGCGGCACCTTGGCGCTGGTCGGGGAAAGTGGTTCCGGCAAGACGATCACCTGCCGCGCCGTGCTGCGCATTCTGCCACGTGCCGCCCAGATCCGTTCTGGCCGCATCACCCTCCACGGCGGCGACGCGCCGCTGGAGCTGAGCCGCCTTGGCGAACGGCGCATGCGGGATGTGCGCGGCAACCGGATCGCGATGATCTTTCAGGAGCCGATGCGCTCCCTGTCGCCGTTGCACCGGATCGGCAACCAGGTCTCCGAAGTTTTATGGCTGCACGAAGGCAAAAGCGAAGCCGCCGCCCGCAAGGAAGTTCTGGAGTGTTTCGAACGGGTCGGTTTTCCCGAGCCGCAACGCACCTATGACTCGTACCCCTTTGAGCTGTCCGGGGGCATGCGCCAGCGGGCGATGATTGCCATGGCGATGGTGGCAAAACCCGATCTTCTGATCGCGGATGAGCCGACCACGGCGCTGGATGTGACAACGCAGGCACAGGTTCTGGGCCTGATGAAGGAATTGCAGCGCGACACAGGCATGGCGATGATCCTTGTGACCCACGATCTGGGCGTCGTTGCCAATATGGCCGAAGAGGTGGTGGTCATGCACAAGGGCCGGGTGATGGAAGCTGGTCCTGCTGCACCGATCCTTTCGGCACCCGCGCATGCCTACACCCGGGCGCTGATCAACGCCGCGCCCAAGATCCCTGCCGCCACGCAGGCTGTGCCGCCAGAGCCTAAGGAAGATCTGATCCTTGAGCTGAAATCGGTGTCCAAGACCTACACCCTGCGCGCCGGAAAGGGCTGGGCTGCCCCCACTCTTATACACGCCTGTCGCGGCGTCGATCTGAAACTGCCACGCGGCAAGACGCTGGCCATCGTCGGCGAAAGCGGCTCTGGCAAGACCACCGCCGCCCGCATCGCGCTTGGCGCCGAACCGCCGGATCCCGGCGGCGAGGTTCTGTTCCGCCCCGATCCGGATGGTGAGATCGTCAAGGTTCACCAGATGGACCGCGCCGCCCGTACCGCGTTTCAGCGCGAGGCGCAGATGGTGTTTCAGGATCCCTATTCCTCGCTCAGCCCGCGCATGCGCATCGCGGACACCATGACCGAGCCGCTGGAGATCCACGGTATCGGCACCCCCGCCGACCGCCGCGACAAGGCAGCAAAGATGCTGAAGACCGTCGGCCTTGGCCCCGAGATGCTGCAACGCTATCCGCATGCCTTTTCCGGCGGCCAGCGCCAGCGCCTGTCGATTGCCCGTGCGCTGATGCTCGACCCCTCGCTGATCGTCTGCGACGAGCCGACCTCGGCTCTGGATGTGTCGGTGCAGGAACAGATCCTACGGCTGTTAGAAAACATTCAGGAACAGCAGGGGCTGTCCTATCTCTTTATCAGCCACGATCTGGCGGTGGTGGCGCGGATCGCCGATGAGGTCGCGGTGATGCGGCGCGGGCTGATCGTCGAGCAGGCTCCACCGCAGACGTTGTTCCACAACCCGCAGCACCCCTACACCAAGGCGCTGATCGCAGCGCAGCCGGAACCCGATATCGACCGCCCGATCAATCTGGATCTGGTGTCGCAAGGCGCCGGCGCGCCGGACAGCTGGCCCGAACATTTCAGATTCACAGGAGCCGAGGCCCCGCCTCTGGTCATCCTGGAACCCGGACATAAGGTACGTTGCCATGTTTAACGCCCCGAAAACCGTGACAAAACGAACTGCCCTGAAACCCATACTTGCCATCGCGGTGGCCGCACTGCTGACGCCGCTTGCCGCGCTGGCAGGCACGCTGCCCACCCCGCAGGAAAGCGCCTTCTGGGAACAGGAGGTCGCCTCTGGCAACCTGCCCAAGGCGGCAGAACGCCTGCCGGATGCGCCGCTTGTGGTCAATCTGGAGGCCAAGGGCCGCGCCTTTGGCGTGCAGGGCGGTGCGCTCAACACCATGGTGACCCGGTCAAAAGACATCCGCCAGATGGTCGTCTACGGCTATGCGCGGCTGGTCGGTTATGATGCCGATTACAAACTGCAATCGGACATCCTGCTGGGCTATGAAGAAGAGGACAACAAGCGCTTTACCTTGCATCTGCGCCCCGGGCACCGTTGGTCGGATGGATCCCCGTTCACCTCGGCCGATTTCGAATACTGGTGGAAGGACATTGCCAACAACCCGCTGCTCAGCCCCGCCGGGCCGCCGGAATTTCTCCGCGCCGAGGGAGAGCTGCCCGAGGTCACATTCCCGGATGAAACCACCGTCATCTTTGAATGGCAGAACCCGAACCCGAGCTTCCTGCACCATCTGGCGCAGGCGCGCCCGCCCTTCATCTACCGGCCCTCGGCCTATCTGAAGCAGTTCCACGCCGATTACGCCGACCCGGCCAAACTGGCCGAGGAAGTGGATTACGCCCGCGTCAAAAGCTGGGCGGCGCTGCACAACAAATACGACAACATGTACAAGTTCGACAATCACGAGCTGCCCACCCTGCAGCCGTGGATGAATGCCACAGCGGGCAAGAAGATCCGCCACCTGTTCGTGCGCAACCCCTATTACCACCGGATCGACGCCAAGGGCGTGCAGCTGCCCTATATCGACACGGTAGAGATGGAGATCGTCTCGGGCGGGTTGGTGGCTGCCAAAGCCAACGCCGGAGAGGCAGACCTTCAGGCGCGCGGCCTCGGGTTCCGCGACATTCCGATCCTGCGCAAGGGCGAAGCCGACGGCGGCAACTACAGGACCTTCCTCTGGGGCACCGGCACCGCCTCGCAGATCGCGATCTATCCGAACCTCAACGTAAACGATCCTGTCTGGCGCAAACTGCTGCGCGATGTCCGGGTGCGCCGCGCCCTGTCGGTCGCCATCAACCGCGCCGCCATCAACAAATCGCTCTATTTCAAACTGGCCAAGCCCGGCGCCATGACCGTGCTGGAAAAAAGCCCCTTCTTCGATCCCGCCCTGCGCGAAGCCTGGGCGCAGTTCGATCCCGATCTGGCCAATCAGCTGCTGGATGAGGTCGGGCTGACCGAAAAGGATGGCTATGGCATCCGCCAACTGCCCGACGGACGCCCGATGGAGCTGATCGTGGAAACCGCCGGAGAGCGGCAGGAGGTCGAAAACGCCCTGCAGATCATCACCGATGATTGGCGCGACGTGGGGGTCAAGCTGGTGATGCGTCCGCTCGATCGCGACATCCTGCGCAACCGGGTGTTCTCAGGCACCACTGCGGCCTCAGTCTGGTACGGCTGGGACAACGGCCTGCCGCAGCCCTATACCTCGCCCGCCTATCTGGCGCCAACCGATCAGGTCTTTCTGGCCTGGCCGAAATGGGGGCAATATTACCAGACCGGCGGAGAGGTCGGCGAAGCGCCCGATATGGAACCCGCTCAGCGCCTGATGGAGCTGGCACATGACTGGCGGATCGCCACCACCGAAGCGGAGCGGGTCGCCGCCTGGAAAGAAATGCTGAAAATCCATTCCGAGCAGGTCTACGGCATTGGCCTTGTGGCCGAGGCGCCGCAGCCCGTGGTGGTATCAAACCGCCTGCGCAACGTGCCAGAACGCGGCATCTGGGCCTGGGACCCCGGCGCTCATTTTGGCGTCCACCGCATGGATGAGTTCTTCTTCGAGGATGGTCAGGGCTGATGGAAATCCTGCGCTACGCCATATACCGCTTCGGCACCATGCTGCTGACGCTCTGGGTGGTGTCGGTGCTGATCTTCGTGATCATCAACCTGCCGCCCGGTGATTACCTGTCCAACCAGATCGCTGAGTTGCGTGCCAGCGGTCAGACCGCAGGCGTTGCCAAGGCAGAGTTCCTGCGCACGGAATACGCGCTCGATAAGCCCATGTGGCAGCAGTATTTCATCTGGGCTGGCTTCATGCCAGGCCCGCACGGCTTCTCAGGCCTCATTCAGGGCAATTTCGGCTGGTCCTTTGAATTCGACCGCCCGGTGGCCGAGATCGTCGGCGACAGCCTGTGGCTGACGGTTCTGGTCAACCTCGCGGCGGTTCTCTTTGTCTATATGGTGGCCCTGCCGCTGGGGGTTCTGGCGGCGGCGCGCTCGCGCACCTGGGTGGATTACACCTCGGCTTTTGTCGGATACCTCGGTCTGGCGACGCCGAACTTCCTTCTCGCGCTGATCCTGTTCTACTACGGCCATCGCTGGTTCGACCTGCCCATCGGCGGGCTGATGGACCCCATCTACGAAGGTGAGCCGATGAGCTGGGACAAGGTGAAATCGATCCTCATCCACCTGATCGTGCCGACCTTCGTGATCGGCACCTCGGGCGCTTCGGCGATGATGCAACGGCTGCGGGCCAATATGCTGGACGAGCTGGGCAAACCCTATGTGGAAACCGCGATTGCCAAGGGCATGGCGCCATCGCGGATGCTGGCGAAATATCCGCTGCGGGTGGCCTTCAATCCCTTTGTCGCAGACATCGGCAACCTGTTGCCCTCGATGGTGTCAGGATCGGTTCTGGTTTCGGTGGTGCTGGGACTGCAAACCATCGGGCCGGACCTGCTGCAGGCGCTGAAGTCGCAGGACATGTTCCTGTCGGCCTTCATCCTGATGTTCGTCGCGCTGCTGACCCTGATCGGCACGATGATTTCGGACGTGCTGCTGGTCCTTCTGGATCCCCGCATCCGCTATGAGGGACGCGACGCATGAGCAAGCTGCCCGACGGTCGTTATGTCGACGATGCCCCCTATGACGCCGAACAGTCCCTGCGCGAGCTGGAGCGCAAGGATCTGGATGCTCCGAACTGGGTGCTGATCTGGCGCAAGTTCAAGACGCACCGGCTGGGCCTGATCTCCGGTGCCTTCCTGCTGTTCTGCTATCTGATGCTGCCCTTTGTCGGCTTTGTCGCGCCCTATGGCCCGAACGAACGTCACAGCGAGCATCTCTATGCACCGCCGCAGGAGATCAATCTCTTCCACGAGGGCGAGTTCCTCGGCCCCTTCATCTACCCGATGACCTCTGAGGCCAATCTGGAAACCTTCCAGTGGGAGTTCAAACCGGATCTGGACAACCCGCTGCGGCTGAAATTCTTCTGCGAAGGCAGCTCCTACGATATCGCCGGGCTGATCCCGGCCGACACCCATCTGGTCTGCGCGCCCGGCGCCGATGTGCCGCTGTTTCTCTGGGGCTCGGACCGGCTGGGCCGCGATGTCTTCAGCCGCATCCTTTATGGCGCGCAGCTGTCGCTGACCGTCGGTCTGATCGGGATCACAGTCTCCTTCGTTCTAGGCATCTTTTTCGGCTCTGTTGCGGGCTATTTCGGTGGCCGGATCGACTGGGTGATCAACCGGGTGATCGAGATCCTGCGCAGCCTGCCGGAGCTGCCTCTGTGGCTTGCGCTCTCAGCAGCCGTGCCCTCGAACTGGTCTCCGGTGGCGGTCTTCTTCATCATCTCGGTGATCCTTGGCATATTGGACTGGCCCGGCCTTGCGCGCTCGGTGCGGGCCAAGTTCCTGTCCTTGCGCGAAGAGGAATACGTGCGCGCCGCCGAAATGATGGGCGCCACTTCGGGCCGGGTGATCCGCAAGCATCTCCTGCCGAATTTCATGAGCCACCTCATCGCCTCGGCAACCCTGTCGATCCCGGCGATGATCCTGGGCGAAACCGCGCTTTCCTTTCTGGGCCTGGGCCTGCGCGCGCCTGCGGTCAGTTGGGGCGTGATGCTGAACGATGCGCAGAACCTCGCCAATATCGAGATCTACTGGTGGACCGCCATTCCCATGCTGCCCATCGTGGTGGTAGTGCTGGCCTTCAACTTCCTTGGTGACGGCTTGCGCGACAGTCTGGACCCCTATCAACAATGACCCTGCTTGCCGCCCTTCCCGATCCCGCAAGCTATGCCATCACCGGCAGCGGGCACAGGCCCAGTGCCTTTGCGGTGACCGGGCTGGCCACTGCCTCTATTGCTGCCGTCGGGGTGGAACTGGCCCGCTACATGAAGGTGGCAGGTCTTGCGCCCCGCGCGCCCGAAGTCACCGTGGATCAGCGTTTGGCGGCGCTGTGGTTCGGCTATAGTTTTCGCCCCGCAGGCTGGGAGATGCCATCGCTTTGGGATCCGATTGCCGGGGACTATCCCTGCGCCGATGGCTGGATCCGCCTGCACACCAACCTGCCCCATCACCGCGCCGCCGCGCTTCAGGTGCTCGGCTGCGAAGGCACGCCCGAGGCGGTGCGCACGGCCGTCAGCAAATGGGACGGCGACCTGCTGGAGCGCGAGATCGTCGCTGCTGGAGGCGTGTCGGCCACCATGCGCAGCCGCGAGCTGTGGCTGTCGCACCCGCAGGGACAGGCAGTCGGCTCGGAACCGTTGGTACAATGGACCGCCCCCCGCGACGTCTCTCCGCGTGCGCGTCCTGAAGCAAGTGAGGCACGGCCGCTGGCCGGACTGAAGGTGCTGGATCTGACCCGGGTCCTGGCCGGGCCGATTGCCACCCGGACGCTGGCCGGATTTGGCGCCGAGGTGCTGCGGATCGACCCGCCCGGCTGGGATGAGCCGGGGGTGATACCGGATATTTCGCTGGGCAAGCGTATGGCCATGCTCGATCTGCGCAAGGACCCGGACCGGCGCCGTTTCGAGGCGCTGTTGGCCAAAGCCGATGTGCTGGTCCACGGCTACCGCCCCGGCGCCCTTGCAGGTCTTGGTTACGATCAGGCAACCCGCGACCGGATCGCCCCAAACCGGATTGAGGCAACGCTCAACGCCTATGGCTGGACCGGCCCCTGGGTGCGCCGCCGCGGCTTTGACAGTCTTGTGCAGATGAGCGCGGGCATCGCCGATGCAGGCCGGATCTGGGCAGGCGCAGAGAAACCGACCCCGCTGCCGGTGCAAGCACTGGATCACGCCACTGGCTATCTTCTGGCTGCGGCGGTGATTTCCGCCCTCAGCCGGGCCACCGAGACCGGTAAAACCCCGCAGGCACGGCTGTCCCTGGCCCGCACCGCCGAGCTGCTTGCCAGCCTGCGCCCATCGCAGGGTGGCCCCTCCATCACCCAGGCCGAGGCGCAGGATTATGCACCTTCCCGCGAACATTCCGGATGGGGACCGGGTCTGCGCCAGAAACCGCCGCTTGCGCTGGGAGAGACCGGCATGCGCTGGGACCTACCCGCAGACAAATGCGGCTCTTCCGAGCCCGTCTGGACCAGCTGACCCTTAGCCATCTGGCATCTCCCTCAAGAACGGCAGACCACCCGCGCCGTGCCCCTGCACGGTGCCCGGCCCAACCCCAGGCGGAGCGCAGAGGCGCTCAGGCGCGGGGGCGGGAGCGCCCCGTTCTCACGCACCGGGAATTTCAGAATTTATGCAGCACAGACCTATCGGTCGTCGCCGCCCCTGCCCTCATCGGCGTCCAGAAGATCGGCATCAATCGCCGCCTGCACTGCCCCCGCCGCCGCCTCCTTTTGCTGCGGGGTCAGGTTCTCGTTCTGATCCTCCGCAAGGCGCACCGTGACCTCGCGATGAGCGAACTTGATGCCTTCACGTGCGAACAGCTGGCGGATTTCCTCGTAGACCTTCTTGCGCACCAGCCACTGATCGCCCGGTTTGGTCATGAATTTCACCCGGATGATCATCGCCGAATCCTGCATCTCGATGACGCCCTGGGATTTCAGCGGCTGGATGAAATTGTCGCCAATGACCGGATCGTCCAACAGCTCCTGCCCCAGTTTCTTGATCAGCTTGCGGACCTTTTCCACATCGGTGTCATAGGTCACCCGCAAGGGCAGTTTCATCATCACCCAGTCGCGGGAATAGTTGGTCAGCACCCGGATTTCGCCAAAGGGAATGGTGTGCAGCGCGCCCAGATGGTGGCGCAACTGGAAGGACCGGACCGAGATCTTCTCGACCGTGCCTTTCACGTCGCCGATGTCGATATACTCACCCTTGCGAAAGGCATCATCGACCAGAAAGAAGGCGCCGGAAAAGATATCCCGCACCAGCGTCTGTGAGCCAAAGCCCACCGCCAGACCGACAACGCCTGCACCGGCGAACAGCGGACTGACATTGATCCCCAGTTGCATCAGCAGGATCAGAGCAATCGACACCACGACCACCGCCAGAATGGCGCCCCGGAACAGCGGCAGCAGCGTGGCAAGCCGACTGGCGCCGCCTGCGCCACCTTCATCGCCCAGCTCGCTTTCGGGCATATCGCCCACTTCCTCGTCGATCTTGCTGTCGATCCAGATCCGCGAGACGCTGTAGATGATATAGCCGAGGAACAGGATCACCACGATGTCAAAGATCCGGTCGATGGCCGAATTGTCAGTCCAGTCGATGTCCGGGTTCCACACATAGATCAACGCCAGCGCCCCACCGACAAAGGCCAGAACCCCGGCAACCCTGCGCGCCAGATCCTCATAGGTGGCAATCGGGTGGCGCTTTCGCATCGAAGCGGCGGCCGCCTCATCTGCCTCTACGGTTTCCCCGTCAGGGCCATCGGCATCTTGCGCATCGCTGTCCTCTGGCTGAACCATTTGCGCGGGAAGACGCCGCCTGTCGGCATAGACTTCGATCCCGTAGTTGATGATCCCATAGACCACCAGGATCGAGGTCAGCACCATATAGGTGCCCGCCATCAGCGGGATCGACATCTCCCGCTCCAGCACCAGATCAAAGGCCAGCTGAAGCCAGCCAAAGACGATATAGGCCACGACCACAGGCGCCCAGGCCACCGACAGCAGCCGCACCAGCCAGGAGCATTCCTCAGCATCGCGGCCCGCGCGGATGGCACGGCTGATGGCTCCCGCGTTAAAGGCGACAAGCGCCAGATTGCCGACAATCCCCAAAAGCGCCAACCCGCCATAGACGATGGCATAGACGTTGTAAGTCAGCCCGAAATCCCCGACCCAGGCGGCAAAGACGAGGGTCGAAATATCATAGGTCGCCAGCACCGAAGCCCAGATATAAAGCCGTTTGGCATCCCGGTCGGAAAATGCCGGTATCCGGTATTGGCTAAGGTAGGGCGACAGCACCATGCGCCACAGGTCCGATATGGTCCGGGAGAGGAAAAAGGCGGTATAGATCGCCAGCACCGTCAGCCGCACCGACGAATTGCCTGAGGAACCCAGCACAAGATAGGATCCCAGCAGAGCGATCCCCATCGAAAAGATCGTTCCCCCGACGCCCAGCAGGAAGCGAAAGAACAAAAACGGCATTTTCTCGCGATAGCCTTCGGGCTTTTCCTTGGTGCGGGCCACCACGTGGTGCAGCGCAAATCTCTTGCCGTAGAGCTCAACGGTGACCCAGCGCCCCAGAAACAGGAACAGGAGGCTCCAGAACAGGATTTCCGCATAGGTGGCGATCCGGCCATCGGGGCTGGTCTGGCGCAGGATGTATTTCATCTCAAAGATGGAATAGGGCAGCGCCTCCAAACGACTGCGCAATTCGGCCCGGAAGATATCCATCTCCGACTGGGCTTTCATCAGCATCGATGCACCTTCCATCTTGGCATCGTGTTCGCTGATGGCCTGTTCCGCAGCCCCGTCCTGCGCGCGGGCGCCGCCGCTGTCGACGATGATCACATCAACGCCGCTTTCGGCAGCCAGCTCGATGGCCCGGGCGATCGGATCCTCGCCGTTGTCAGCCGCCGTCTGCGCATGTCCTGTGCCCGCAGTCCCGATGACCAGCGCACACAGAAGAAACAGGGCAAATAACCCCGGGAGAAGCCGCCGGATGGGAATGAAGTTCATGGTCTGAAATCCTCAGGACAGTTCAAACCAGACTAGCCAGCGCCCCCAGTCGGCGCAATTGCCCTACTGCAACAACAGCGGAACGATTTTGGCACATCGCCGTGACGCGCGGGGCTTTAGCTGCCATTTGTTGCGCAATCGGGACTGCAAAGGCCGATCGCCCTTGATTTCGGCGCCTGCCTATTGCACCACCCTGATAATACACCTGTTCAGGCGACCCTATGAAAGATCAGACAAGCTCCACCGCCGACAGGGAAAACGGCGCCCACAGCCCCCGGGTCATGCTCTACAGTCATGACACCTTCGGGCTGGGCCACCTGCGCAGATCGCGGGCGCTTGCCGGGGCGATTACCGCCGCCGATCCTTCTGCGTCAGCGCTGATCCTGACCGGTTCACCGGTTGCCGGACGGTTTGCCTTTCCCAGCCGGGTCGATCACATGCGCCTGCCCGGGGTGATCAAACGCTCCGACGGCAGCTATGCTTCGCGCACCATGGGAATGAGCATCGAGGAAACCACCGAGATGCGCGCCGGGCTGATCCGCTCCATGGCGCAGCAATACGATCCCGACGTGCTGATCGTCGACAAGGAGCCAACCGGTTTCCGCGGCGAGCTGATGCCCGCGCTGGAATGCCTGCGCAGCCGCGGCCATTGCAAGCTGGTGCTGGGCCTGCGCGATGTTCTGGACGAACCCGAGGTGCTGGCTGCCGAATGGGAACGCAAGAACGCGGTTCCGGTGACCGAACAGTTTTACGACGAAATCTGGGTCTATGGCCTCAGCTCGGTCTATGACCCCACGCAGGGGCTGGATCTGTCGCCCGAAACCCGCTCCCGCATGCACTGGACCGGCTATCTGCGCCGCGATCTGGGCCAGATCGGTGAGCCGCCCGAACAGCCCTATATCCTGATCACCCCCGGCGGTGGTGGCGACGGGGCGATGATGGTGGATCTGGTGCTTTCGGCCTATGAACGGGATCCAAACCTCAGCCCGCGTGCCGTGCTGGTCTATGGCCCCTTCCTGTCCGGAGAAACCCGCGAGGCGTTTGAGGCCCGCGTTGCCGCGCTGGATGGCCGCGTCACCAGCGTTGGTTTCGAAAGCCGGATCGAAACGCTGTTTGCAGGCGCCTGCGGCGTGGTTTGCATGGGCGGCTACAACACCTTCTGCGAGGTCCTGTCCTTTGACAAACCTGCGGTAATCGTGCCCCGTACCACGCCGCGTCTGGAACAGTGGATCCGCGCCAGCCGCGCCGAGGAACTGGGCCTTGTTTCCATGCTGGACGAAGACCGCGATGGCTGGACCCCCGAGGCGATGATCCGCGCGATAGATGCGTTGAAGGATCAAAAACCCCCCTCTGCCGCTTTTGGCGAAGGGTTCCTCGACGGGCTCGATTACGTCACCCACCGGGTGAGCGCCCTGCTGCAGGACGCGCCGCGAAAGGCAACCGAATGACCACAAACCGGCCACCGCTTGCGGTGCTGGTCAAGGGCTGGCCGCGCCTGTCCGAGACCTTTATCGCGCAGGAGCTTGTCGCGTTGGAGGCCGCGGGCCACAGTTTCGAAATCTGGTCCCTGCGCCATCCCACCGATGTCAAACGCCACCCGCTGCACGACCGCTTGCAGGCGCAGGTGAACTACCTTCCCGAATACCTCTATCAGGAGCCGGAGCGCGTCTGGCGCGCCCGCGAGACGGCGCGAAAGCTGCCGGGCTACGCCGAGGCCCGGCGGATCTGGCGCGCCGACCTGCGCCGCGACCCCAGCCGCAACCGCATCCGCCGCTTTGGCCAGGCCTGCGTGCTGGCCGCCGAAATGCCGGACGCGGTTCTGGGGCTTTATGCCCATTTCCTGCACACACCGTCCTCGGTGGCGCGCTATGCGGCGATCATGCGTGGCCTGCCGTGGAGCTTTTCCGCCCATGCCAAGGACATCTGGACCTCGCCCGACTGGGAGATCCGCGAAAAACTGTCCAGCGCCAATCACGGCGCTACCTTCGGCGCCACCTGCACTGCCTTTGGCGCCCAGCACCTGCGCGATATGTCGGACGATCCGGCGCGCATCGACCTGATCTATCACGGTCTGGACCTCAGCCGGTTTCCCGCCCCGCCTGACCGCATCTGGCGCAAGGCCAGCGATCCACTGCACCTGATGTCCGTTGGTCGGCTGGTGGAAAAGAAGGGCTTTGACCGGCTGATCGACGCGCTGGCGCTGCTGCCAAAGGACCTGAACTGGCACTGGACCCATATCGGCGGTGGCGGTCTGGGGGATCTGTTGCAAGGCATGGCCGAGGATGCGGGCGTTGCCGATCGCATCACCTGGCGCGGTGCCTGCGACCAGCCCGAGGTAATCGAGGCGATGTGCCAGAGCGATATCTTCGTCCTGCCCAGCCGCGTTGCCGCAGATGGCGACCGCGACGGTCTGCCGAACGTACTGATGGAAGCCGCCTCGCAGCGGCTGCCGATCCTGTCGACGCCGGTCTCTGCCATCCCCGAATTCATCGACAGCGGCACCCATGGTCTGCTCAGCGATGATGCCCCCGCAGCGCTGGCAGCCGCCATCTGCAAGATGGCCGAGGATCCAGAGAAGACCGCCGCCATGGCCGAAGCCGCGCTCCAGCGCCTGCGCCGTGACTTTGGCATGGATCCGGGCATTGCCCGCCTTTCCGAACGGCTCAACGCCATGCTGAATGGCGCATGACCAGCGGCAGCGGCAAACACATCGCCTTTTATGCGCCGATGAAATCGCCGCGCAGCCCGGTGCCCTCGGGCGACCGCGAAGTGGCCCGCAACCTGATGGATGTGATTGCGACAGGCGGCGCCCGCGTCGATCTGGTCAGCGAGCTGCGCATCTATGACAAGACAGGCGATGCGCAGCGGCAGAACGACCTGCAAGAGGCCGCCCGGCAAGAGGTTCGTCGCCTGCTGGACGAGATGCCGCCCGTGGATTTCTGGGTGACCTACCACAACTACTACAAGGCGCCGGACCTGATCGGGCCTGCCGTGGCCCGCGCCCGTTCCATTCCCTATGTGCAGATCGAAAGCACCCGCGCCACCAGTCGCCTGACGGGCCCCTGGGCCGGGTTTGCCAAGGCCGCCCATGACGCTGCCGATGCGGCCGATACCATCTTCTATTTCACTGCCAACGACCTGATCACGCTGGAGCGCGAGCGCTTTGGCAGCCAAGCGCTGGTGCACCTGCCGCCCTTCCTGCCGCAAGGCGCGCTGCCGGAGCCATCGACGCTGGACGGTCCCATGCTCAGCGTCGGCATGATGCGCGCCGGGGACAAGCTGTCCTCGTATCGCATCATTGCGGAAACGCTCAGCCATCTTGAGGGCGACTGGCAGCTTGAGATCGCAGGCGATGGCCCCGCCCGGGCCGAGGTCGAGGCGATGATGGCGCCCTTTGGCGACCGTGTGCAGTTTCTGGGACAGCTGGATCGCGACGGCCTGACGGCCGCCTATCGGCGCGCCAGCCTGTTTCTCTGGCCCGGCGTCAACGAGGCCTTTGGCATGGCATACTTAGAGGCGCAGGCGCACGGCCTGCCCGTGGTGGCGCAGGATCGCCCCGGCATGCGCGACGTGCTCACCGCTGCCGCATACCCGGCACCGGAAGAGGGATCAAAGGCGCTGGCAGAGCAGATCAGCACCCTGCTGACCGATCCTGACCTGCGCGCCCGCCGCAGCGCCGAGGCGCGCCAGATGATTGCCACAACTCACCTTGCCCCCGCCGCAAGCGCCCGTTTCTGGGCCGCCGTGGCCCCGCTGATGGAGGCCCATCCATGATCCGTCTTGCCCTTTTGCGCCATGGACATACCGACTGGAACCGCGCGGGCCGCATTCAGGGCCGCAGCGATATTGCGCTGGATGATACCGCCCGCAGCGAGCTGACCGCGCAGGCATTGCCCGCGCCCTGGGATGCGGCGGATCTGTGGTCCAGCCCGCTGCTGCGCGCCGCCGAAACCGCGAAACTGGTGGTCGGGCGTGATCCCCAAACGGCGCCCGAGCTGATTGAAATGGACTGGGGCGACTGGGAAGGTCTGCGCGGGATCGACCTCAAGGCCGACCCGAAAAGCGGCTTTCGCGATATCGAGCACTGGGGCTGGGACTATCGCCCCCCCGGCGGCGAGACCCCGGCCGAGGTCTGGGAACGTATCGCGCCCTGGCTGCAACGCCTCACCCGGGACACGGTCGCGGTCTGCCATATCGGGATCATGCGGATGATCCTGGCGCGCGCTTATGGCTGGGACTTCGACGGTCCGGCGCCCTTCCGGATCAAACGCAACCGCCTCTTCGTGGTGGAGATCGACGGCGACGCCCTGCGCCCGCAGCCGGATCCCATCCGCCTGATCCCGAAAGAGCCGCAATGAGGGTCCTGATCGCAGTCACCCATCTACTGGGCACCGGCCATCTGTCACGGGCGCTGACGCTGGGCCGGGCCTTTGCGGCGGCAGGCCATCAGGTCCGCGTGGCCTCGGGTGGATTTCCGGCACCGCAGCTGAGCCTTGCGGGGCTGGATCTGGTGCAACTGCCTCCGCTGCGCTCGGACGGGGTGGATTTCACTCGGCTTCTGACAGCCGAGGGCACCGTGGCGGATGACGCCTATCACGACGCCCGGCAACGCACTTTGTGCGAAACCCTGCGCGAAATGCAGCCCGATGTGCTGATCACCGAGCTTTACCCCTTTGGCCGCCGCAGCCTGAAGGGAGAGTTTCTGTCACTGCTGAAGGCCGCCCACGCCCTGCCGCACCGGCCCGTAGTGCTGGCCTCGATCCGCGATATTCTGGCGCCGCCCTCCAAGCCCAAAAAGGCGGTAGAGGCAGACGCGGTGATCGCGGAGTTCTACGATGCAGTGCTGGTGCATTCCGACCCCGCCGCCACCCGGCTGGATATCAGCTGGCCGGTCTCGGAGATGCTGGCGGGCAAGCTGCGCTATACCGGTTACGTGGCGCCTCCAGCCGCCCTACCGCACCCCGAACAGGCAGGCACGGGTGAGGTGCTGGTCAGCGCCGGCGGCGGCAGCGTTGGCGATGCCCTATATGACACCGCGCTGGAGGCCGCGCAGCAGTCGCCCGATATCACGTGGCGGCTTTTGGTCGGCGGCAGCGACGCGGCAGAACGGATCGCGCGGTTCACTGCCAAAGGCTCCCGCGCCATCATCGAAGCAGCCCGCCCCGATTTCCGTCAGATGCTGTGCCACGCCGCCGCCTCGGTCAGCATGTGCGGCTACAACACCGCGCTGGACCTGCTGCAGGCGGGTAGCCCCGCCGTTCTTGTGCCCTTTGATGCGGGCAAGGAAGTGGAACAATCCCTGCGCGCCGAGAGCCTGGCGCCGCTAAGCGGTATCGCGGTGCTGAAGACCGCCGATCTGACGCCAAGCGCGCTGGTACAGGCGGTGAAAGGCGTGATGGCCGAGGCGCCGCGCGCCACCGACCGCTTCCGGTTTGACGGCGCCGCCAGAACGGTAGAGATTGCTGCCGAACTGGCAGGAGACCGTCGATGACCCCGGCAATCACCCCGGATTGGAGCGCGCTGGATCAGGAGCTCGAGGCCTGGCAGCAGGCCGGATTGCAGCTCCCCCTGTGGTGGCGCGATGATGACGCCACCGAGGTCACGCCGCAACTACAGCAGCTGACCGAAACCGCGCAGCGGCTGGGTCTGCCGGTGCATCTGGCGATCATCCCACGGGACGCCCAGCCGGAACTGGCCGCGCATCTGCAGAACACGACTGATCTGATCCCCGTGGTGCATGGCTGGGCTCATAAAAGCCACGCCCCAGAGGGTGAGAAAAAGGCCGAGTTCGGCGCCCACCGTCCGGTGCAGGATATGCTGGGCGAGGCCGAAGCCGGGTTGGAGCGGCTGAAGAGCTTTTTCGGATCCAGCCTGCGCCCAATGTTCGTGCCGCCCTGGAACCGCATCGCGCCCGAGATCCTGCCCTGGATGGCAGGCCTTGGCTATTGCGCCCTGTCGACCTTTACCCCGCGCTCCCGGACCAAGGCCGCGCCGGGACTTGTACAGATCAACACGCATCTGGACCCGATCGACTGGAAGGGCAGCCGGTCATTGCTCCCCGAGGCGCAGCTGATCGCCCAGGTCGCATCGCAGCTGAAAGACCGCCGCGAGGGCCGCGCCGACACCCGCGAACCCTATGGCATCCTGACCCACCATCTGGTGCATGACGACCGGATCTGGGGGTTTACCGAAACACTGATTACACGTCTTCTGGCCGGGCCCGCCGTGGCCTGGACCTATGACGAAAGGATTTCCTGAATGAGCCGACTGGATTCGATGCTGCGCCGCCTGACCGCGCAACGGGACGGGCTGAACTGGGCCGCTGAGCAGATCACGGATGTTCCTGGCGACGCGCTGGACATGGGGTTGGGCAACGGACGCACCTATGACCACCTGCGCGAGATCCTGCCGGATCGCCGTATCTGGGTGATCGACCGGGTGCTGCAATGCCACCCTTCCTGCGTGCCGCCCGAAAAGGATTTCCTGCAAGGCGAAGCCGAACCCATGCTGCAGCGCCTTGCGGCTGAGGGCCACAAGATCGTGCTGGCGCATTATGATTTCGGCTTTGGCGTCAAGGAAAAGGACGTCGCCGAGGCTGCTGCCATGTCGCCGGTGATCGCCTCTGTCATGGCGCCGGGCGGTATCATCGTCTCGGGCCAGCCTCTGGTGGGTTTTGAGGAGCTGGACGGCCCAGAAGGCATCCCCGAAGGCCGCTACATGTTCTACCGCGCCTGACGCGCCGCCCAACGGCGTTCACCGAAACAAAAGGCCCCGATGCGCTTTGCGCCGGGGCCTTTATGCATGAAACTGAGTTGTTTTTCAGGCCACCCGCTGGCCCCGGGAATAGACTCCCTGCAGCGCAGGCACACCTGCGCGCATGGCGAAACGGATCAGATCCGCGCGTTTGCCGATCTCCAGCAACCCACGATCCTTCAGGCCCACCGCCTTGGCCGGGGCGCTGGTGACGGTCGCCATGCCGCGCGCCATATCACCCCAGATCTCTCCCAGCCGCGCCGCTGCCAGCAAGAGCGCCGCCGGCACATAATCGGACGACACGATATCCAGAAGGTCCAGCTCGGCCAGTTCCTGCGCCGCCACATTGCCCGAATGCGAGCCGCCGCGGATCAGGTTCGGCGCCCCCATCATCACCTGGATGTCATGGGCATGGCAGGCACGGGCGGCTTCGACCGTGGTGGGGAATTCGGCCAGCCGGATGCCGTGACCGGCCGAGACGGCGACCTGATCCTCGGTGGTGTCGTCATGGCTGGCCAGCACCGCGCCAAACCGCTGCGCGGCCTTCACCGCCTCGACCTCATGCAGATCGCCATAGGTGTCGCGCATGGTCTTGAGGTTGGCGACATGCTGCAGGAAGGCATCATCATCGAAGCCATGCTTGCCCTTCACATAGGCCTCGAGTTTTGAAATATCGCGGAACTGGCGCTGCCCCGGCGTGTGGTCCATCAGCGAGACCAGACCGACGCGGTCCTCATCCGTGAACTCGTTCAGCTCATCCACTAGAGTCTCCGAACAGACCTCGGCCCGCAGGTGCAGGAAATGGCTGATCTTGAGCGCATCCTTGCCGCGCAGTTCCAGTAGTTCAGAGGCCAGACTACGGGCGTATTGACCGTATCGCGCCTCCTTGCTCTTGATCGAACCGACCCGCATCGCATCGAAGACCGTGGTGATCCCGGTGCCCGCCAGTTCGGCATCATGTGCGATGATCGCGGCGGCATGGGGCCAGTCCACCTTAGGGCGGGGCTGGATGTGACGTTCCAGATTGTCGGTGTGCAGCTCGATCAGGCCGGGGCTGACGAAATCGCCGCCGCAATCCACCGCACCGCTGGGCACGCCCGCCCCCTCGGCCATATCCGCGATCTCTCCGTCCTTGATCCTGAGGCTGCCGGTGCGGGTTTCGCCGGGCAGAACAAGGGTGGCATTGGCAAGGATCATCTCTTGTGTCATCTGGATTTCACATCTTTCGAGGTATTGGAAAGGCCACGTTTAGGAGGCCAATGTGACATTCACGCGATACGCGATCTATTTTGCGCCGCCCCAAGGGGCGGATTGGAGCCGGTTTGGGGCCAGCTGGCTGGGCTGGGACATGGAGACCGGGGCCGAGGTGCCGCACCCGGAGATCGAAGGGCTGGACGTGGCCGCGATCACCGCGACGCCGCGCAAATATGGCCTGCATGCAACCATGAAGCCGCCGATGCGGCTGGCAGAGGGGTATTGCCAGGCCGACCTTGAGGCCGCCTGCACCGCGCTCGCCGCCACACAGGCGCCTGTCGCGCTGGACGGGTTGCAGCTGGCGCGGCTGGGCCGGTTCCTGGCGCTGCGCCCCTTGGGCGATGAAAGCGCGCTCAATGCACTGGCCGCCGCCTGCGTGCGCGATCTCGATGCCTTTCGCGCCCCTGCCCCCGAGGCGGAACTGGCCCGCCGCCGCGCGAACGGACTCAGCCCCGAGCAGGACCAGAACCTTGTAACCTGGGGCTACCCATACGTTTTGGATCAATTCCGCTTTCACATCACCCTGACCGGCAAGCTGCCCAAGCCGGAGCTGCCCAGCGTCGAAGCTGCATTGCAGGCGCATCTGATGCCGCTGGTGCCTGCGCCCTTCGTGATCAAGGATCTGGCGCTGATGGGCGAGGACGCTGAGGGGAAGTTTCACCTGATCCACCGCTACACCCTGACCGGCTGAAGGACGCTCAGCGCGGTGGTCACCGCCGCGCTGAGATCGCCGCTGTTGTCAATCTCGTGCACCTCGGCCAGCCCCGCAGGCAGCGGTTTCACTGCGCGGGCAAGCCGACGCTGCACCTCGGCGGCATCCTCGCGCCCGCGCGCCGCCAGCCGGGCGGCCAGCACCTCGGGACGGGCGGTGACGGACAGCACCCGGAAATCGTCGAATGCGTTCTGCGCCTCAAGCAGCACCCCGCGAGAGAGGTTGACCAGAACCGCAGTTACCCCAAAGCGCAGAGACTCGATCTCTTTGGGAATGCCATAGTGCAGCCCATGGGCAGGCCAATGGAGGGCAAAGGCGCCCTTGCCTGCCAGATCCAGAAACGCGGCTTCGGTCACCGGGGTGTAGTCCTCCCCCCCGGCCTCGGGCGCGCGGGTGATCACCCGGCGCATCAATTTTATGCCGGGATCGGCCTGCCGCAGCCCCTCCATCAGGCTGTCCTTGCCCACGCCTGAGGGACCGACAACGGCAATCACCGGCCCCTTGTTCGCTCCCATGCTCATGCGGCGGCCCTTGGGGTAAAGCCCGAGACATCGACAAACCGGTCGCAGACCTGCTCGCGTGCGGCCTCGTCATGGAAGATTCCGACAATGGCCGCGCCGCGCGCCTTGGCCCCTTCGATGAGACCCAGCACCGTGGCCCGGTTCTGCGCATCAAGGCTGGCGGTGGGTTCATCCAGCAATAGCGCCGGATAGTCATAGGCAAAGCCCCGCGCGATATTCACCCGCTGCTGCTCCCCGCCGGAAAAAGTCGTCGGGCTGAGGCTCCAGAGCCGTTCGGGAATGTTGAGCTGCGCCAGAAGGGTCGCCGCCTTTTCGCGCGCCTCCTCGATCGGGGTGCCCACCGCCAACAGCGGATCCGCCACCACATCAAGGGCAGGCACACGCGGCACCACCCGCAGGAACTGGCTGACATAGCCCAGCGTCTTGCGGCGCAGGTCCAGGATCTCGCGCGGCTCGGCCTGTGCCACGTCGGTGCCGCCCACCATGATACTGCCACTGGCAGCAAGGTAGTTGCCGTAAATGAGCCGCATCAGGGTTGATTTCCCGGCCCCCGAGGCCCCCACCAGTCCGACGCATTCGCCGGGTTTGACGGAAAGCGTTGCACCCTCCATCACCGGGATCACTGCGCTGCCCTGATTGTGCAGGGTGAAGCTTTTGCTGACGTTTTGAAGTTCGATCATCACTTTACCCTCACACCTGCAACACGCTGGAGACCAGCAGCTGCGTATAGCCATGTTGCGGATCGTCCAGCACCTGATCGGTCAGACCCGTTTCCACCACATGACCGTCCTTCATCACCATCAGCCGGTCCGCCAGAAGCCGCACCACCGCCAGATCGTGGGTGACGATGATGGCGCTAAGGCCCATCTCGCGCACGAGGCCCCGCAAGAGATCCAGAAGCCGCGCCTGCACGGACACATCCAGGCCCCCGGTGGGTTCATCCATGAACACCAGTCGCGGTCCGGTCACCAGATTGCGGGCGATCTGAAGCCGCTGCTGCATGCCGCCGGAAAAGGCCGAGGGGCGGTCATCAATGCGGGCATCGGAAATCTCCACCCGGCCCAGCCAATCGGCAGCGCGGGCGCGGATATCACCATAGTGGCGGTCGCCAACCGCCATCAGCCGCTCACCGATGTTGCCACCGGCCGAGACCGACATGCGCAAGCCATCGCGGGCGTGCTGGTGGACAAAGGCCCAGTCGGTACGCCCCAGCATCCGCCGCGCGGGTTCCGACATGGTGACCGTATCCACCGGCCCGTCAGCGCGGGTGTCAAACACGACCTCTCCCCGATCCGGCGCCAGATGCCCGGCAAGGCAGTTCAATAGGGTGGACTTGCCCGAGCCGCTTTCGCCGACGATGCCCATCACCTCACCGGGATACAGGTCAAAGCTGACATCGGTACAACCGATCCGCGCGCCATACATCTTGGCGACGTCTTTCACTTGCAGCAAAGGGGTCATGCCGCGGCCTCCTCTCCCAGGCGGCCCACATGGCCTGCCTCGCGCCGCGAACGGCAGTAATCGGTGTCCGAGCAGACAAACATCCGGTTGCCCGCATCATCGAGGATCACCTCATCGAGATAGCTGTCCTCTGCCGCGCAAAGGTCACACGGATGATCGGCCTTACTGGCCTCGAAAGGGTAATCCTCGAAATCAAGGCTCACGACCGATGTATAGGGCGGCACCGCGTAGATGCGCTGTTCACGGCCCGCGCCGAACAGCTGAATCGCCGCCATCTCCATCTTGGGGTTGTCGAACTTTGGGATCGGCGAGGGATCCATCACGTAGCGATCCGAGACCTTCACCGGATAGGCATAGGAGGTCGCGATGGCGCCGTGCTGGCTTATATCCTCATAGAGCTTCACATGCATGAGACCATATTCCTGCAAGGCGTGCATCTTGCGGGTCTCGGTCTCGCGCGGCTCAAGGAAGCGCAGCGGTTCCGGGATCGGCACCTGATAGACGAGGATCTGATCTTCGGAGAGCTGTGCCTCGGGGATACGGTGGCGGGTCTGGATAACGCTGGCCTGTTCCGTCTCCTCGGTGGTGGCAACACCGGCGGTGCGCTCAAAGAACTTGCGGATCGAGACTGCGTTTGTGGTGTCATCGGCGCCCTGATCGATCACCTTGAAGGTATCCTCGGGCGTCAGCGTTGCGGCAGAGACCTGCACGCCGCCTGTGCCCCAGCCATAGGGCATGGGCATTTCACGGCTGGCAAAGGGCACCTGATAGCCCGGCACCGCCAGACCTTTCAGGATCGCCCGACGGATCATCCGCTTGGTCTGCTCGTCGAGGTATGCAAAGTTATAGTCAGACATTCTGGGCACCCTTCTTCCGTTTGGCCCGGCATCGCCGGGCCGCGCCCGACCTCCCCCCCGGGAGGGCGCTTCGCCCCCACCCGAGGTCGGGCACTGCCCTGTGTTGCACAAAACTCATTCCGCCGCCTCCTTCGCCGCCATCTGCTCCACCGCCTCGGCAGCTTCGCGGCGCAGCTTGCGCACCAGTTCCAGCTCGGACTGGAAATCGACGTAATGCGGCAGCTTGATATGTTCGAGGAACCCCGTCGCCTGAATGTTGTCCGAATGGCTGAGCACGAATTCCTCGTCCTGCGCGGCGGCGCCAAGGTTATCCTCTCCCAGCTCTTTCCAGCGCAGGGCGCGATCCACCAACGCCATGGCGATGCTCTTGCGCTCTGACTGACCGAACACGAGGCCATAACCACGGGTGAATTGCGGCGGCACGGTCTTGGATCCCTTGAACTGGTTCACCGTCTCGCATTCGGTCAACTCCACCTCGCCGATCTCGATGGCAAATCCCAGCTCCGGGATCTCCATCTCCACCGCCACGGTGCCGATGCGCAATTCGCCCACAAAGGCGTGGTTGCGCGCATAGCCACGCTGGGTGGAATAGGCCATGCCAAGGATGAACCCCTCATCCCCGCGCGTCAGCGATTGCAGCCTGACCGATCGGTCAGCCGGAAAGGCCATCGGTTCGCGCGTCAGATCTCCGGGCTGCGCCTCGGAACTCGGTTCGCGTTCGATGATGTCCTCGCCCTGCAGGAACTCGGTAATATGGGGCGTGGGTTCCGTCCGGGGCGCGGCGGCGGGCGCTTCCGGCGCTTCACCTTCGGCGGCCAGTTTGAAATCCAACAGCCGGTGGGTGTAATCAAAGGTCGGCCCCAGCACCTGCCCACCCGGCGCATCCTTGAAGGTCGCCGAAATCCGCCGGTCGCAGGCCATCGCACCGGTATCTACCGGCAGCGTATAGCCAAAGCGCGGCAACGTGGTGCGATAGGCACGGATGAGGAAGATCGCCTCGATCAGATCACCGCGCGACTGTTTGATCGCAAGCGCCGCCAGATCGGGATCGAACAGCGACCCTTCGGCCATCACCCGGTTCACCGCCAGAGCCAGCTGTTCGCGGATCTGCGCCAGTGAAAGCTCGGTAACCGAAGCATCGCCGCGACGCTCCTCCGCCAGCCAGGCATGGGCATTGTCGATGGCGCGCTCGCCACCCTTTACGGCTACATACATGGCTCAGGCCTCCGCACGGATCTGGGTCGAGCGCGGCAGCGCCGCCACCTGAGACCCAGAGGTGAAAAAGAAATCGACGCCCAAGGGATAAAGCATCGCATTGCCCGCACAGGCCGCCGGATCCGGCAGGGCCATCTGCGCTGTGTCCTTGATGCCGGGGCCGCTGAGCGTGGCATTGGTCGCGTCAAAGCCCGCAACCTCGACGATCAGGGTGGTCGAGCGGTCCGGGTACTCCGCCGTTCCGATGGGGAAGCGATCGAGCGGCATCAGCGCCTCCCAGCCGCCAAGGGCAAAATCCGCCTGCTCCGCACTGACAATGGGCGCGCCGGTATGGAAGGTCAGCCAGCCACGCAGGGCCTCGCTGTCCACATCGGGCGCCAGGAAGACGCCGGTTTCGGGATCGCAAAGCGTCAGCAGCAGGCTGCCCGCCGCATGGGAAATCCCCTCGGGCGGGATAGCGCCCGTGATCTTTTGCACCGTGCCGGGCCGCGCCATGGCATTCATTGCCGCACGAAAGGCATGGGCCGAGGCGACTGGCGGGTTGGCAAACCCACCCGCATAGACCGTGTTGTCCGTCATCTGGTTCATCAGTCCTCTCCCCGCACCATGGTGAAGAAATCGACCTTGGTCGCAGCCGCCTTGGCCGCGCGGGCCGCCTTGGACGTGGCACGCTCCTGTTCAAGCGGGACCAGAACCGTCGCGCGCAGCGCCTCGGCCACATCGGTCTGCATCAGCGCGTCGATCTTGGCGGCCATCTCGGCCTTGGCCTTGGACCGGCCCTGCACGTAGCCGTGGCCAACCGTGCCGTCGGCCAGCGACAGGGCGCAGCGGGTGACGGTCATCTCACCAAGGTTGAAGGGCGCGCCGCTGCCGCCCATACGGCCCCGGACCATCACGCCGCCCGCCTCGGGCGCGCGCAGCCAGTCAAAGGCAGGCTCATGATCAAAGGCGCGCCAAAGCTCGGCAAGCCGGGTATCGTCAGCCGAGGCCAGAAGACCCATCCAGGCCTTGCGATCTCTCGTGCGATCCTCTGCGGAAATTGTGGTGTTCATCGTGTCAAAGCCTCTTGGCCGGGTTGTCTACATAAGCTATACAACTAGACAAATCATAGGTGACTCGCCTGCAAGGGCGCAAGCCAATCCTTGTGAAAGTTTGATGACATGGCCCGAACCCCGGTCTGGAAATCCATCGCAGGCACATTGACCGACGATATCGCCCAGGGGCGCTATGACACCGGCGACAAGCTGCCAGCAGAGGCGCAGCTGGCGGCGCGGTTCGGCGTTAACCGCCACACGGTGCGCCGCGCTCTGGCGGAAATGGCCGCAGGAGGTCTGGTGCATGCACGGCGCGGCGCCGGGGTGTTTGTTGCCGCCAAACCGACGGATTACCCGATCGGCAAACGGGTGCGCTTTCACCAGAACATCTCCAAAGGCGGGCGCACCCCGGCAAAGCAGATCCTGACCACCGAAACCCGCGCCGCAGCAACGGGTGAGGCTGCCGCGCTGGGGCTTGCGCCTGGCGATCCGGTGCATGTCTATGACGGGCTGTCGCTGGCGGACGGGCAACCCATCGCCCTGTTCCAAAGCATCTTTCCAGCCGATAGATTCCCGGAGATACTCACGGCGCTGGAAGAGACGCAATCCGTCACTGCCGCGCTGCAACGCTGCGGCATCGAAGATTATACCCGTATCGAGACCCGCATCACCGCCCGACAGGCCACCGCGACACAGGCGCTGCGCCTACGCATCCCCGAAGGCGCCCCGATCCTGCGCACCACCGGCATCAATGTAGATTCCGAAGGCCGCCCCATCGAATATGGCCGCACCTGGTTTGCAGGCGACAGGGTGACCCTGACCGTCGGCGGCGACGAATAGAAAGCTCTCGCCCATCAAAGCTCTTCTGACGATGGCCCTTTCCCGTTGGGCCCAGCGCTACCTGCCGAAAAGCCGTTCGCCAAATCCGGGTCAAGGGCCGCGCAAGCGGCCGTGCGCATGCACGGTTCACCCTTGAGGCGGAATTGGCGGACTGGACACTCGATATGGCGCATCAGGGCAAACCTACCCCTGAGGCGCCTCTCAGCAAAGGAAAAGCGCCGCGCAAAGCGCGGCGCCTGACCCAACCGGGACAACGCATTTTCAAATGCGGCGGCACGGGCGGGAGATCCCCGCGCCGTGGCTCACACAAGACTTATTGCTTGGCGTTGAACACGAACAGGGTCTCACCGTTGATCTTGTAATCGTTGATCAACGCCTTGGCCTTGTCCGACACCAGCCAGCCTTCCAGCTTCATCGCCAGATCGTTCTTGGCATGCGTGTGTTTCTCCGGGTTCACCGGCAGATAGGCGTATTGGTTGAACAGCACCGGATCACCCGAGAACAGCAGCGCCAGATCGCCCTTGTTGCCAAAGTTCAGCCAGCTGGCACGGTCGGCCATGATATAGGCATTCATCCCCGCTGCCGTGTTGAGCGCCGAGCCCATGCCGGCCCCCACCGCGCGGTACCAGTCACCAAAGCTCCCAGCGTCCAGACCGGCAGCCGCCCAGAGGCTCAGCTCTTTCTTGTGGGTGCCACTGTCGTCGCCGCGGCTGACAAACAGCGCCTCTGCACCTGCAACCTTCTGCAGGGCATCAACGGCGGTTTCCGCATCCGCAATCCCGGCGCCATCCGCGTTGGGTCCGATAAAGACGAAATCATTATACATGATCTCGCGGCGATGGGTGCCGTTACCCCCAGCCAGAAAACGCTCTTCGGCTTTTTTCGAATGCACCAGGATCGCATCCACATCGCCTGCTTCGCCCAGGCGGATCGCCTGACCGGTGCCAACGACCAGAAGCTGCACGTCCAGATCCAGATCCTTCTTGATCTCCGGCAGCAGGATCTCTGCCAGGCCGGAATTGTGGAACGAGGTGGTCACCGCCATCTTCATCTCTTCGGCAAAAGATGCGGTGGCCATGACGGCCGAGGCGACAACGCCCAACACCAGATGTTTCATTCTACTATATCTCCTCTCAAGAATGCTTGCCCCTGCGGGGTTTGAGGCCCGGCAAAAAAAGCTTCGGCCGGAGCGAACTCGTGAATGCGGCCGCCAATGATGAGAATCACCTCATCCGCCAGCCGCTGCGCCTGACCCATGTTGTGGGTCGACATGATCAGGCGAGTCCCGCTTTGGGCCGCCTCGGTCAGGATCTCTTCGATTTCCCGCGTCGCCCGTCCATCAAGCGAGGCGCAGGGTTCGTCCAGAAACAGCACTTCCGGATCCCGGATCAGCGCCCGGGCCAGCGCCAGCTTTTGCCGCTCACCACCCGAAAGCAGCACCGCGGGCCGCTCCAGCGCATCGCCCAGATCGATCCGCCGCGCCCAGTCCGCAGCACGGGCGCGGGCCTCCTTGCGTGGTACCCCGATCAGGCGCAGAGGGTAGGCGATGTTTTCCACCACGGACCGGCGCATCATCACCGGTGTCTGAAACACAAAGGCCTGACGCTTTTCCGCCTCCGCCTTGGGGCAAGCCCAGGTCAGGCTACCGCCATTGAGACGTACGACGCCGTGCAGCATTTTCAGAAACGAGGTCTTGCCGGCTCCGTTCGGCCCCACCACGATAGTCGCTCCCACGCCTTCCAGCGTCAGGTCCACCGGGCCAACCAACACCTTGCCGCGCCTGCGCACCACGCCCTGATCCACGGTCAGCGGGAACATCTGCATCACCAGCGTCCCCCGCGTTCGGTATGGCCGATCCAGTGGATCGACAGGTTGACGGCAATCGCCATGCCAATCAGCACAAAGCCAAGGCCCAGAGCCATTGCAAATTCTCCCTTGCCGGTTTCCAACGCGATCGCAGTGGTCAGCACCCGGGTGGCATGGTCGATATTGCCGCCCACCACCATGATGGCGCCGACTTCTCCGATGGCGCGGCCAAACCCGGCCAGCGCCGCCGTCAATAGCGCCCGCCGCCCATCCCACAACAGCGCCCGGATCCTTTGCCCCTGGGTGGTGTTCAGTGAAATCAGCAGGTCGTGGTAATCGCTCCACAGCTCGCGCAGGGACTGATGCGCGATCGAGGCCACCAGCGGCACGATGATGATCACCTGAGCGATCACCATCGCCGAGGGCGTGAACAACAGCCCCAGCACCCCCAGCGGCCCGGACCGCGACAGGAAGACATAGACGATCAGGCCGACCACCACCGGCGGCAGCCCCATCAGCGCATTGAGCACCGCAATCGTCGGACGGCGCAGGCGAAACCGGCGGACAGCCAGCAAGGCCGCCAATGGCAAGGCGATGGCAGAGGCGATGGCAAGGGCGGTCAAAGTGACCCTGAGAGAGCGCAAAGTGATCTCGACCAGATCAGGATCCAGCATCACCACCAGCCAGAACGCCTGGCTCAGACCGTCCCACAGATCAGACATGACGCTTGATTTTCCCCCCGATGGCTTAGGGTTACAGGCCTGTTTCCCTCAGCTTTCCCCAGTGTCAAAACACAGGAAAGCACCCCGAAACAGAAAAAAATGCAGCCGCCCCTGAAAAAGGACAATTTGTCCACCATATCGATGAGTGACTGCGCATCGCCGGACAGAAAGATGCCCAACGCCCGCGCTTGATCCGGGGAACAGATCTTCTATCGCCGGGTTTACAAACCCGCGGAGCAAGAGATTCTTGGCCTTCCGGCCACCCCAACAGCAGCCCCGGCGCAGCAGCGACCAGCCTGCGGCCTTTTCGCACCATTACTTGCGCGCGGCATGTGAACGTGAAAGAAGACCGACCCAAAGTGCCCGCCACAGTTCCGCAAGGGCGCGTTTTCGAGGAAATGCCATGTTCGATCTGCAAACCATGCGCGATCAACTCGCCAGCACCTATGATCTGGCGCCCAACCCCGATCTGGCCGAACAGATGTCAGATCTGTACCAGACCATGGACCGCGTGGTGAACCCGGTCGACTGGGCGCGCTATGCGCCCTATGTCGCGGCGATCAACGCGCTGAAGAAAGAACGCGGCGCGGTCATTTTGGCCCACAACTACATGACGCCGGAGATCTATCACGGCGTTGCGGATTTCGTCGGCGACAGCCTGCAGCTGGCCATCGAAGCCGCCCGCGTCGAAGCGGATGTGATCGTGCAATGCGGCGTGCATTTCATGGCCGAGACCTCCAAGATCCTTTCTCCTGAGAAAACCGTGCTGATGCCCGATATGGCGGCAGGCTGTTCGCTGGCCGAAAGCATCACCGCCGCGGGCGTGGAAGAAATGCGCCGCAAATACCCCGGCGCGCCGGTTGTCACTTACGTGAACACCACCGCCGAGGTAAAAGCCGCCTCCGACATCTGCTGCACCTCCTCCAATGCAGCGCAGATCGTCGCCGCGATGGACAGCGACACCGTCATCATGACGCCGGACAAATACCTGGCGCAGAACGTGGCGAACCAGGTGCCGCAGAAAAATATCGTCTGGTGGGACGGCTCCTGCATCGTACACGAGCAATACACCGCCAAGGACCTGCGCGAATTCCGCGAATGGAACCCCGGCACCCGGCTGATCGCCCACCCCGAATGCCCCCCCGATGTGGTGGCCGAGGCGGATTTCTCCGGCTCCACCAGCGGCATCATCAAATATGTGACGGACGAAAAACCGGAAAAGGCGATGCTGATCACCGAATGTTCGATGGCCTCGAACATCGCGGATGAGTTGCCCGAGGTGGATTTCGTCGGCCCCTGCAACATGTGCCCCTACATGAAGATGATTACGCTGGAGAAAATCCTGTGGTCGCTGCACACCATGTCCGAACCGGTCGAGGTTGACCCTCAGATCGCGGACAAGGCGCGGCTTGCAGTGCAGCGGATGATCGATCTCAGCCAGAAACTGGGCATCTGACCGGTGACAGAGGCCAGCACCGGGCGCATTGACACCGGCCGCATCGTCATCGTCGGCGCCGGTCTGGGCGCGCTTTACGCGGCGCTGGAACTGGCGCCGCGGCCAGTGCTGATGATCTCTCCTGAAACGCTTGGCCAGGGCGCGAGCTCTGCCTGGGCGCAGGGCGGTGTCGCCGCCGCCATGGATCAAAGCGACAGCCCCGAAGCCCATGCTGCCGATACCCGGACCGCTGGCGCAGGCACTGTCGATCCAAAGGTGGCCGCCATGGTCACCCGCGTTGCGCGCGAGCATATTCTGGACCTCACCGATCTTGGCACGCCCTTTGACCGCGACGCGGCGGGCAACTACGTGATGAGCCGCGAAGCCGCCCATTCCGCCGCCCGCGTGGTGCGCGTGAAGGGTGACCGGGCTGGCGCGCAGATCATGGAAACCCTGATCGCGGCCGTGCGCGCCGCCCCTTCGGTGCAAGTTCTGGAAAACACCCAGGCCGTCCGACTAGAGGTAGACGGCGATACCGTCACCGGCGTCTGGATCTCGCAGGCCGACGCGCCCTCGGATCCCGTGCTGATCACTTGCCCCGGCGTTCTTCTGGCCGGGGGCGGCTCTGGCGGGCTTTATGCCCATACGACCAACCCGCCCCGCATTCGTGGGCAGGTTATCGGTCTTGCCGCCCGCGCGGGCGTGCGTATCGCCGACCCTGAATTCGTGCAATTCCACCCCACCGCCTTTGATATCGGTGAAGACCCGGCGCCCTTGGCGACCGAGGCCCTGCGCGGCGATGGCGCAGTGCTCCTGAACAACAAGGGCGAACGCTTCATGCAGGCGGTCCACCCGGACGCCGAGCTGGCCCCGCGCGATATCGTGGCCCGCGCCATCTTTGCCGAGACCCAAGCCGGGCGCCGACCGGTTCTGGACACCCGGCAGGCCCTTGGCGCCGAGGTTGCAACCCGCTTTCCCACCGTCGCCGAAACCTGCGCCCGCGCCGGGATCGACCCTGTGACCCAGCCGATCCCCGTGGCCGTCGCCGCCCACTACCACATGGGCGGGGTGGACACGGACATGCAGGGGCGTGCCAGCCTTGGCCATTTGTGGGTCTGCGGCGAGGCTTCCTCGACCGGGTTGCACGGTGCCAACCGGCTGGCCTCCAATGGATTGCTGGAGGCACTGGTCTATGCCCGCACCGCTGCGGCCGATATGAAGGATTTGGAGCAAAAGGGCGATCTGTCGGAGGTCGCGATCACCTTTGCACCTGATGGTCACGAAACAGATCCCAGCGCCGTTCAGACCCTGCGCGAGACCATGACCGCCAATGTCGGCGTACGCCGCACCGAGGACGGCCTCAAAACCGCGCTTACCACTATTGCCCGGCTGGAGGCCGAGAACGCGAAGGATGAACCCTTCGTCAACATGTGCGCCACCGCCACCCTGATCGCCGCCGCCGCCCTGATGCGCCGCGAAAGCCGAGGCGGGCATTACCGCGATGATTTCCCCGAGGCCGATCCCGCACAGGCCCATCGCACCCATATCACCCTGACCGAGGCCCTTGCCCTGCGCGACCGGATCGCGGGCGAGAGCGCAAAGGAGCCCACATGAGCACTGCCTTCGCCACCCTGCCCGACCTGATTCTGGAACCGATGGTACGTGCCGCCCTGCACGAGGATCTGGGCCAGAACGGCGATATCACCACCCGCGCGGTGATCCCGGCGGATGTGACCTATTCCGCCCGGCTGAACGCCCGCGAGACAGGCATCGTGTCGGGGATGCAGATCGCCCGCATCGCCTTTCATCTGGTGGACGCGGGACTGAAGGTGGAGACGCTGCTGCCCGATGGCAGTGCCTGCAAACCCGGCGATACGCTGATGACCATCGAAGGTTCTGCCGCTTCGATCCTATCCGGCGAGCGGGTGGCGCTGAATTTCGCGGGACGGCTAACTGGGATCGCAACACTGACCCATTGTTTCGTGCGCGAAACAACCGGAACGAATACCCGCATAACCTGCACCCGCAAGACCACGCCGGGCCTGCGCATCGCGGAAAAGCAGGCGGTTTTGCACGGCGGTGGCTACAACCACCGCTTTGGCCTGTCGGATGCGATCCTGATCAAGGACAACCACATCGCTGCCGCCGGAGGCATTACGGCGGTGCTGGAGGCCGCCAAGGCCAGCGTCAGCCACATGATGAAGGTGGAGATCGAGGTCGACACGCTGTCCCAGCTCGAAGAGGTGCTGAAGACCGGCGGCGCGGATGTGGTCCTGCTCGACAACATGGACACGCCGACGCTGGCAGAGGCCGTCAAGATGACGCGCGGCCATCTGGTGACCGAGGCATCCGGCAACATGAAGCTGGAGCGCATTGCCGAGGTCGCCGCCACCGGAGTTGATTACATCTCCTCCGGCGCGCTGACCCATTCGGCGCCGACTCTGGACCTCGGCCTCGACTTCTGAGGCTGCCGCTAGAGGTAGCCGCGCGGTACTGTCTCGGACCATTCCTTGACCAGAACCGGCTCTGATGCACCGCCCTCATAGGCGTGGATGCGCCGCCAGAGGTAGAAATTCTGCGCATCGCAGGTCATCCGGTTTTCCGTATCGATGGCCACCTGCCAGTCGCCGCGCGCAAAGGTAAAGCGCCAGTCGGATTTGAAGGTCGCCGTGGCCGGGTCATCCGGATGGATCGCATAGTGCATCGACACATGGCTGCCGACCTGCATGCCGTTATGCGGGTTCACCGCCTCGCCGTAGTCGTCAAAGGTATCGAGCACCAGCGTACCGTCCGTGAGCGTCTTCGTCTCGGAGGTGCCCGAAGGCGCGCGCAGCTGCCTGCCGCCCAGGGTCGGATAGGGCTGCGCGGGGCCGGGGGCTTCGGGGGCGATTTCATCGGTCACGCTCCGCTCGGGCAGGATCAGGGCGCAGTCTTTCAGGTCCAGCGTGATCTCTGCCGCCTCGGGCGCGGGCCAGACGATGGGCCAGTATGAGGTCGACAGCGCCAGACGCAGCACATGACCGGGGCGCAGCGCATGGGCGCATTCGTTGAGCGGGAATTCCACCTCATACCGCTGACCAGGCACAAGCTTCTCCGGTGCGTCATGGCCATTCAGATGTGTCAGGTTGAAAGGGCGATAGCTGATCCGCTGCGAGGAACCATCCGGCGCCACATCGCACAGGCGTCCGACGATCTGCGCGACCGGGCGATCGACGGTAAAGGCGATGCGCACGCGCGGGCGGCCAAGGATCTGCAACTCATCTTCCAGCGGCGCGGTGTCGAAACAGGCCGACAGCGCATCATCCCCCGCCTGATCGCCGGGGAGTTCATTGTCGAACCGCATGCCCGGACAGAAATAGCCCCCCGCCTGACCGACGGTTGCAGGGTTTAAAATCCTGCACTCCCCGCTGCCTGCAGTGTCTGTCAGACTGCCTGTCGAAAGATAAACCACCCGTTCGCTGACATTGGGCGAGGGCCAGTTCTGCTCGGCCACCCAGCGGCCCTTGCGGGGCTTGTTTTCCTTGGTGGGGCCGAAATGCTCTTGCATGTAGACACGGTAGTCGGGCAGCGCCTCGGCGCCCGTTTCCTCGCCCTTCAGCCAATGGTCGAACCAGCGCAAAACTTCGCCGTGGAAATCCGCCGCCTCCAGCTTCGAGATATGCGCATAGCGATGCTCCCACGGGCCCATCAGCGCCTTGGTGGGTGCGGTCAGGTTCGCCGCCAGCATCGCTGGCGTATTGAGATAGGCATCGGCCCAGCCGGTGATCGCCAGCACCGGGGCGGTGATCGCCGACCAGTCCTCGCAGACCGATCCGTGTTTCCAGAAATCATCGCGGGACGGGTGGCGCAGCCAGTCGGCGGACATGAAAGGCAGGTTTTCGATCCGCTGCAGCCAGGCATCGCGCCAGTCGGGGCGCAGCTCGGGATCCAGGGGCCGCGTCATATAGGCGAACATCTGGCTGCCCCAATTGGCATTGTCGCTGAGCAGGCATCCCCCCATGTAGTGGATGTCATCGGCATAGCGGTCGGCGGTGGACGCGACCGAGACCACTGCCTGCAATTCGGGTGGGCGACGGTAGGCCAGTTGCAAGCCGTTGAAGCCGCCCCAGGAGATACCGATCATCCCGACCTTGCCGCTGCTCCAGGGTTGCGCCGCGATCCAGGCGAGGACCGCCTCGCCGTCGCTCAGCTCCTGTTCGGAATATTCATCGTCGAACAGCCCCTCGCTGTCGCCGCTGCCCGAGATATCGACGCGGATGCAGGCGTAGCCTTCTCCGGCAAAAACGGTATGGGTGGTCTCATCCCGCGGCGCGGTGCCATCGCGTTTGCGATAGGGCAGGTATTCCAGGATCGCCGGGAACGGCCCCTCCCCTTCGGGCAGCCAGATCCGCGCCGCCAGAAGACGCCCGTCAGCCATCGGAATCCAGGTGTTTTCAATCAGGGTAAAGGGCACGGGCATAGGGGCATCCAATCTTAAAAAAGTTTGGCGCCACCCTGCCTTCGCGCGTCCTTATTTGGCAAGCTTTGGCGCGGATTTTTCCAGCGCCAATTCGGCATCCGAGAATTTCCAAGGCCCCCGGACGCCTGGCACCCCTTCAGGCGCGATCTGCATACCACGATGCTGGATCTGCGGATCGTCAAAGGCCTGCCCGATGGTGTTGATCGGCCCGGCGGGAACCGTCGCCGCCTCCAGTGCCGCCAGAAGATCAGATTGGCTCCATTGTATCAGGGCCGTCTCCAGCAGCGCGGTCAGCTCCTGACGGTTCGCCACCCGCAGCTGATTGGTCAGGAACCGCGGATCGACCTTCAGATCCGGCAGGCCCAGCGCATCACACAGCCGCTGGAACTGGCCGTCGTTGCCCACCGCCAAAATGATATGGCCATCCTTCACCGCCATCACCTGATAGGGCGCGATATTGGGGTGATCATTGCCCAGTCGCGTCGGGCTGGTGCCGGTGGCGAGATAGTTCATCGCCTGATTGGCCAGCATCGCCGTGGCACAATCCAGCAGCGACATGTCCAGATGCTGCCCCCGCCCCGTGGTGTGGCGCTGCTCGACCGCTGCAAGAATGCCGATGGTGCCGTAAAGCCCGGTCACGATATCGGTGATGGCAACGCCCACCTTTTGCGGCTGCCCCTCGGGGTCGCCGGTGATCGACATCAGCCCCGACATGCCTTGAAGCAGGAAGTCATAGCCCGCGCGGGAGGCATAGGGGCCGTCCTGCCCGAAACCGGTGACCGAGCAATAGATCAGGCGCGGGTTCACCTGTTTCAGGCTGTCATAATCCAGCCCGTATTTCTTCAGGCCGCCAACCTTGAAGTTCTCGATCAGGATGTCGGCGTCCTTGATCAGATCAATGACCGTCTGGCGACCTTCCTCGGTGCGGAAATCTGCGGCGACACAATCCTTGCCGCGGTTGGCCGCATAGTAATAGGCCGCCGTCTTGTCCTCATCCCGCTCGATGAACGGAGGGCCCCAGTGGCGGGTATCATCGCCTGCCTCGCTTTCGACCTTGATCACCTCGGCGCCCAGATCCGCCAAAGACTGGCCAATCCAGGGGCCAGCCAGAATACGGGCGAGTTCAACCACTTTGAGGCCTGAAAGCGGGGTCATGGCGGCTCCTGTTCTTGTCGCTGTTGCGCCTGTGTAGCCCAGCCCTCCGGACGCAGCAATCGGCGCCGGGGTGTTTTGATCAAATCCCCCCGCGCCCCTTTGTCACTTGCCCTTGATCCGCACGGTAAAACTGGTGCGCGCACCGGCAGGCGGCGGGGGAAATGGCGCCGCCCGGCGTACTTGTGCCAGCGCGATATCATCAAGCCGCGCGGAGCCAGAACTGCGGGCAATCGCGACCTGCGCCAACCCGCCACTGGGCGCGATCCGGAAGGCGACGACCGCCTCGCCCCGCACATTGGCGCGGCGCTTGGCCCGCTCGATCCGGCGCAGGATCAGACCGGGATAGTTGCTCGTCGCCGCATTGCCCTGCTGTCGGGCCTTGCCGCCCGTCTGGCGCGATTGCCCGCCCGGCTGTTTCGCAGCGCCCTCTGCCACCCCGCGGGTTGCGTTGGCACTGCTGTTGCCGCGCGGTTGCGCGCTTGGCGTTGTCGGCTCAGGAGGGGGGCGCACCGGCTCTGCCTTTGCCACCTGCGGAGGGCGCAGCGGGCGGGACCTTGGCTTCAGCGACTGTTCGACCGGAGGCGCCTGCTCCATAGGAGGCTGTGGTGCCTCGGCCTGTTCAACCGGTTCCTGTTCAACAGCTTCCATAGGTTTTGCCGCCTGCTGCACCGCTGGCTGGGTGGGCGGCAGAGCAGTCGTCGGCGGTGTCGGTGTTACAGCCTTGAGCGGTATGGGATCGCTATGGACCTGCGGCGGCGTGACCTCGATGCCCGGTGTCTGCGCGGCGGTGACAACAGGGACAAAAACAGGCTCTAACATGGGGGATTGCGCCTGTGGCTGCACCTGTGGCGTCTCCACCGGCTGGGCCGCCTCGGGCGTCTGTTGCGCGGCGCGGGGCTGCTCCGGCATCACGGCGGCGGGCTGCGGTGCCTCCACCCCCAAGGCGAGATTGGCAAAGGCGCTGCCTTCGGCAGCCAGCGCGGTTTCACCGCCCGCCTGCTCCACCGGCGTGGTATCGGTGAACACCACCGCACCAGCATGGGCCACGGCGGCCATGGTCAGCGCCAGAAGCGCGGCGAAGCGGGACTGGGGCACCCGGCTCATTGCAGCGCCCGTTCCGACATCAGGATGACGCGCTTGGCGCCTGCCGCCCGCAGATCATTGCCGATGGTCACCAGCTTCTTCGCCGGTAGGTCCCGGTCCGGCACCACCCGCAGCACGGCGCGCTGTTCCTCGGGCAGCTCAGCAACAAATGATGCCGCATCTGCTACCGGAGCGCCCCGATAGCTAAGCCGTCCGTCGGCGTGAATCACCAATGTATCCGGCGGCGCGCTGCCCTCCAGATCGGCGGTCTTGATCAGCGTCACATCGCGGTCCAGCGGCGGCGCCAGAGTGCCTGCGATCATGAAGAAGACCAGCATCAGAAAGACGATATTGATCAGCGCGATGGTCGGCTCGCGCTCGGATTGGATATGCCGCGTGATCCGCATCAGCCCAGCACCACCGTCTGCAGTCCCTCGACCTGCCGAAGGGCGGTCAGAAGATCCACCAGCCGCTGCGCGCTTGCCGTGTCATCGGGGCTGATCAGCACCAGATGGCCGCCGCCGTCCTGTGGCTGTAGCCGCACCAGATCGGCAATGCGAGCCAGATCCGCCTGTTGTCCGTTCAGCATCAGACGCTCGGCGCCAAGGGTCACAAACAGCTTCTGCCGGTCCTGGGCCTTGGTGCCCTGACCGGCCGCCATCAGCTCCACCTCGCCGTATTTGGAGAAGGTCGAAGTCAGCATGAAAAACAGCAGCAGCAGGAAGATCACGTCGATGAGAGAGGTCATCGACAGCCGTCTGCGCCGTTGTCCCTGCAGTTTAACCGCCATGAGAGGCCTCAGCCTGTTCGGCGGGGCAGAACAAAACCCGCAGAGCGCGGTTGGCAAAGACCCGTTCGCGCTGCATCCGCGCCGTCAGCCAGCTCAGCACCAACGAGGTCGGCATCGCCACGGCAAGCCCAGCTGCAGTGGTCAGAAGCGCCACCCAGATACCACCGGCCAGCAGCGCCGGATCCACCGAAGAGCCTGCATTTTGCAATTTCTGGAAGGCTTCGATCATGCCGATCACGGTGCCGAAGAGCCCCATCAGCGGCGCCAATTGCGACACCATATCAAGCGCCCCAAGTCCCCGTTCGAGCCGGGCAAAGCAATCCTCCGCCTCGGCATCGGCACGGTCGGACAGGGCCGCATCCGCCGCAGTTTCGGGACCAGCCGCCAGCGCAAGCCGGAATACCGGCGCGAGATAGGATCGGCTGCTTTCCAGCTGCCGCAGGGCGCCGTCGCGATCGCCATGGTCCCAGGCGGTGACAGCGGCGGACAGATGGGCGTGGCGGCCCACCCGCGCAGTGCGGTATTGCCAGATCTTGTAGAGCACCAAAGCCGCTGTCAGCACCGACACGCAGAGCAGCAGAAGAACCACAGGTCCGCCCAGGTCCAGAACGCCAAGCAGCGCATCGTGAAGCCACATCATCCCAGCAACTCCTGATCGGTGCGGCTGCTGAGCGTGATGCCCCTACTGCAGGCGGCCTCTGGCAGGTCAGCCCCGCCGGTGCAGGTGGTGGCGCCGTTGATCAGCACCCGGCTGATGCCGTCGCAGGCATAGGGAAACTGGAACTGGCGCACCCGCATCCGCCCTGCTGGCAGATCCTGGAAATCCAGCAACGTCAGCCGTGCCACCTGTCCTTTTGCGTCGAACAGAACGGTCTCATAAACCGCCTGACCGATATCCTGCGCATGGCTGTTCTGCGCCACAAAGGACAGCAGGCAAGCCTCGCCAACCTGCTCTGCCGCGCTCAGCTCGATCGACACGGCCGGGTCCGCGGCCCGTGCCGCGCCACCCAACCCCGCCAGCAAAACCGCTGCCGGGGCCACCCATTTCCTGTTTACGCATACCATTTGGAACCTCTTCAATGTCCGTTGGGTCAGAAGGTTTTCGCCAGGGTCAGCTTGATGTTGCGCCCCGGTGCGGTGCGGGTCGCCAGCGCGGGCGTATAGACCCTGTCAAAGGCGTTTTCGACGCCAAGCCGCACCTCGGCGCCACTCAGCGTGCCGGTCTGCACCCGGTAGGTGGCACGCAGGTTGCTGATGCCATAGCCCTTGATCAGATCGCCGTTGTAATCGGTGAAGGATTTGCTGCCGACCAGTTCCCAGCTCAGATCCCAGGCCTCGCCGATCCGCTTGCCCAAGGTCAGGCGGGCGCTGTCCGCAGGGGTGTTGCGCCAGACGCCGCTGGCACCACCCGCCGAAACCGCGGTGTATTCGCCAACCGCCGCGTTGAAATCGGCGTAAAAACCGTTGTCCATGCTGTATGTGGCTTCGATCTCGATGCCTTCGCTGTTCACTTCGCGGATCGGGTTGAAATTGCTGTCCACGTAGGACGTAATGTCCCAAAGCTTGCCTTTGAAAAGGTTCACCTTGGCCTGCAGAGCATCGCCCGCCGTGAACACGCCGCTGGAGGTATAGGAGGCGCCCAATTCAAAGGTATGGGACCGCTCCGGCTGGGTCATGTAGCGCGGCGTGCCAAGATCATCGATGATCGGCAAGTTCTCGGTATAGGCGCCGCTGCCAAAGAGCGCCCAGCCCGAAGCGAATTCATAGCGCGCCGACAGCCCGCCCATCAGCGCCGAGTTGTCATAGGCCGAGGATCCGTCGTGGGCCTCGATATCCTGGGTTTCAAACCGCATGGCCGGGGTGATGGTCCAGTGATCGCCGATACCGATGTCATCCACCGCGAACAAGGCCACACGCCGGTCAGTGCCGCCGGGCGCCGAGGGCGCGTTCAGGCGTTCACGCTGCATCACCTCAACCCCAAGCCGCAGATCGTGCGTTGCCATGCCGGTCACGAAATACATGCTGTTCTTCGCGGTCAGCTTGGTGATCTCGTAATCCTGATCCGCATCGGCCAGGGCAATGACGCTTGGCCCCGAAGAGGTGCCCTCCAGCGGGCTGGAACCGGGCACATAGGCGGTATCGATATGCTGTGTCGAGCGAGTCAGGTTGACGTCCAGACCGATCAGGTCATTGCCGACCGGGTTCCAGCGATAGCGCAGCCCGGCGACCTCGTTGCTGACCTTGCGGTCGACGTTGCCAAAGGAGCCGCCGGTGGTGCCGAAAGTATCGTAGGGGACGTCTTTTTCATCCGTTTCGGAATAGTTGTAGGAGGCGGTGATCGAATGATCGTCATTGTCGCCAAAGCTGTATTTCACCTTACCCAGATACGAGGGCATGCGGCTCTCGGTATTGGGCACGACCTGCCCGTTTCCGTCCTTGTAGGCGTCGACATCGCGCAGGGTGTAATTGAACAGGACCTCCAGCCGTTCGGTGGGTTGCCAGGCCAGAATGGAGGACGTCACGAAGCCCTTTGCATTGCTCGAGGCGCCAATGGTCTGGCGGAAGCGCAGACCGATCTCACCGCCGGTGAAATCCGCCGCATCCTTTGTATCAAGCTGCACCACGCCGCCGATAATGCCCGAACCGTATTCGAAACTGCCGATGGTGCCCCGGATCACCGACACGCGTTTGTAGAGCTCGGGATCGGTGAACAGCTGCGTGCCGATCCGGTAAAGCTCCTCTGACCCGGTAGAGGCGCCGTCGATCATGATCTGCACCTTCTGGTCGGTGCCATAGCTGCTGGTGGCGCCAAAACCGCGGATATTGAGGCCCGATCCCTGCGGACGGCTGCCATTCACCAGCGTGACACCGGGTACCGAATCGATCAGCTCAGCCACGGATCCGGCCTGCCTATCGTTCAGCTCGTCCTGGGTAATCACGGTCTGCGGCGTCGCGGTTGCGGTCTGCACCTCGCGCTTGCCCTGCCCCAGTTCAACAGTGCCGAGAAACCCCTCGTCCTGCAGATCCTGCGGCAGATCCTGCGCCTGCGCGCCCGCGTTCATTGTCAGCCCCAGCACTGACACCGTCCCCAACAGCCGCATAGACATACGCTGTTTGCCCATCACATTTTCCTTCGCATCTATTCGTATTCGAACCGAAGGCTTGCGTGGGGGCTGGCACGGTATTTCAGGATTGATCTTTGGCGAAATTCAAAATTCCGCTTGAGCCTGTTAGTAAAGATGATAAAAACAGTCAACATAAATTCCAACCCGCTGATCCCTCAGCCGCCAGCGTGATCTGCCCCGACCGGCAGCCACAGCCAGCCCTTTCCAAACGATATGCAGACCGCCTCCGAAAGGGCCCGACATGACCACTCCGACTCCTGTCTCCGCAGAGCAGATCCGCGCCGAACGTGCTGACCATGCGCAGCTGCGCGACCGCGATTTTGCTGACAAGTTCAACATCACCGAGGCGCAGCTTGTCGCCGCCTTCAGTGGCGCGGGTGTGACCCGCATTGAAGCAAACCCCGATGTCGTCTTTCCCCGGCTGGAAGAGTTGGGCGAGGTCATGGCGCTGACCCGAAACGATTCCTGCGTGATCGAAAAGGTCGGGCGTTACAGCCACTATCAGGGTGGCGTTCACGCCTCTCTGGTGCTGACCGAGGAAATCGACCTGCGCCTGTTCCCGCGCCATTTCGTCACTGCCTTTGCGGTGGAACGTGATGGCAAAAACGGCACCGCCCGCTCGCTGCAGTTCTTTGATGCCGCTGGAGACGCGGTGCACAAGATCCACTTGCGCGAAGCCTCCGATCTGGCGGCCTGGGACCGGATCGTCGCCGATCTGGCGCTGCCGGAACAATCCGACACGCTGGAAGTCGCGCCCCGTACCCCGCCCGAGGGTGCCAAATCCGACCCGGACAAGGTCGATGTCCTGCGCGCCGAATGGGCCAAGATGACCGACACCCACCAGTTCCTGCGCCTGTGCTCGAAACTGAAGATGAACCGTCTGGGTGCCTATCGCATCGCCGGGGAGCCTCTGGCCCGCAAGCTGCCGACAGACACCGTCACCCCGATGCTGGAGGCCGTGCGCGAGCAGGAGATTGAAGTGATGATCTTTGTCGGCAACCGCGGCTGCATCGAAATCCACGGCGGCCCGGTCCGGAACCTGCGCGAAATGGGGCCCTGGCAGAACATCCTAGATCCCGGTTTCGACCTGCACCTGCGCCTTGACCACGTGGCCGAGGTCTGGGCCGTCAACAAGCCGACCAAGCGGGGCGATGCAGTGTCTTATGAGGCCTTTGATGCCGATGGCACCATCCTGTTCCAGGTCTTTGGCCGCCGCACCGACGACAACGACAGCCGCCCGGCATGGGATGCAATTGTTGCCGCGCTTCCCTCGCTGGAGGCTGAAACCCGGGCCGAGCCGGAGACCGTGTGATGTCTCTGCTCTCCCGTCTTTCCAAAGGCGCTGGCCTGTTCCTGCTCGGTACTCTTGCCGGGCAGATAGCCTGCGCCGCCCCGGCAGAACGCGTTGTCAGCGTCGGCGGATCGGTCACCGAGATCGTCTATGCCCTGGGTGAAGGCCATCGTCTGGTGGCCCGCGACAGCACCTCCAGCTACCCGGCAGAGGCCGAGGCGCTGCCCAATATCGGTTATGCCCGTGCCCTATCGCCGGAAGGTGTCCTGTCGGTATCGCCCGATCTGATCATCGCCAGCGCCGGGGCCGGTCCGGTGGAAACGCTGGATGTGTTGAAACAGGCCGACATCGCCTATGCCGAGGTGCCCGAGGTCTACTCTCCTGCTGGCGTGATCACGAAGATCGAAACCGTGGCCGCCGCCCTTGGCGCCGAGGACAAGGCCAAGGCCCTGCTGGGTGACATTGCCCCCGATCTGGAGGCCGCCCATGCAGAGGCGCAGGCGCGCGCAGGCGATGCGCCGGTGCGGGTGCTGTTCGTGCTGTCCACGCAAGGCGGGCGGATCATGGCCGGAGGTCGCAACACCGCCGCCGATGGCATCATCCGCCTGTCGGGCGGCATCAACGCCATCGACGCCTTCGAGGGCTACAAACCGATGACGGATGAAGCGGTTTCCGCCACCGCCCCGGATGTGATTCTGGCAATGGACCGGGGCGGCGACCACGGCGTCGCGATGGAGCAGCTGGCCAGCCTGCCTGCGCTGATCCCCACACCAGCGGCACAAAACGGACGGCTGGTGCGCATGGACGGGCAGTCCTTGCTGGGGTTTGGCCCGCGCACCGCTGACACGATCCGGACCCTGTCAGAAGCCTTCTACGAGGGTCACGCGGAATGAGCCTGGCAGCAGAGGCGACAACCCAGAACCGAAGTCAGGCTCGGGGTCGGTCCACCGGGGCGCCGGTGGACCGTCGCCATCAGGCCCGGCGGCTGACGCTGGCGCTCGCGGCTCTGCTGCTGGTCACTTCGGTGAGCTCTCTGACCTTTGGCGCAGCTGGCACGTCGGTCTGGTCCGCCCTTGGCGATCTGATAGCAGGACGTGAATTGTCACAACTGGACCGGATCATCCTGTTCGACATCCGCCTGCCACGCCTGTGCCTTGGCATCCTCGTGGGGGCTGCGCTGGCGGTCTCCGGCGCGGTGATGCAGGGGCTCTTCCGCAATCCGCTGGCCGATCCCGGTATCGTCGGCGTCAGCGCCGGAGCGGGCCTTGCCGCGATCACCGCCATCGTGCTGGGCAGCCTGCTGCCTGCCGCCTTGCGCGACACATTGGGCAACGGCCTTGTGCCGGTCGCAGCCTTCTTTGGCGGCTGGGGATCGACGCTGATCCTTTATCGCACCGCAACGCGCGGTGGGCAGACCTCGGTTGCAACCATGCTGCTGGCCGGTATCGCCCTTGGCGCGCTGGCCGGGGCGCTGTCGGGCATTCTTGTCTACATGGCCGATGACAACCAACTGCGTGATCTGACCTTCTGGGGCATGGGGTCGCTCGCGGGCGCCACCTGGACCAAGGTTCTCGCCGCCCTGCCGGTGATCGGACTCGCCCTGTGTGCCGCGCCCTTCCTTGCGCGCGGTCTCAACGGGCTGGCGCTGGGAGAGGCCGCCGCCGGGCACATCGGCATCCCTGTGCAGCGGGTGAAGAATATCGCGATCATGGCTGTCGCCGGCGCCACCGGCGCTGCTGTGGCGGTCTCGGGTGGTATCGGCTTCATCGGCATCGTGGTGCCGCATCTGTTGCGCCTTGCCACCGGCCCGGATCACCACCCCCTGCTGCCCAATGCCGCCCTTCTGGGGGCCACGCTGCTATTGGCCGCCGACATGATCGCGCGGGTGATCATCGCCCCGGCGGAACTGCCCATCGGGATCGTCACCGCCGTCCTTGGCGCACCGGTCTTCCTGTGGATCCTGCTGAAGCGCCGCGCGGGTCTGGGACTTTGATTGGACAGAGACATGCAAGCCTATGACATCACCGTAAAGCTGGGAAGCCGCACCATCCTGCACGGGGTGGATTTCGCGGCTGGACCGGGACGCGTCACCGCCATCGTCGGCCCCAATGGCTCAGGCAAGACCACGCTCTTGCGCGCCATGACCGGCGAGATCGCGCATACGGGCCGGGTGCTGCTCAATGGGCAGGACACCGCAACGCTCAAACCCTGGGAGCTAGCCGCGATCCGCGCGGTTCAACCGCAAAGCACCAGCATCGCCTTTCCCTTTACCGTGCTGGAGATCGTGCGGCTGGGCCTGAGCGCCGGTCTGTCGGCGGGCGAAACCGACCTGCCGATGCAGGCGCTGGAGGCGGTGGATCTGGGCGGGTTTGCCGGGCGGTATTATCAGGACCTGTCGGGGGGCGAGCAGCAGCGCGTGCAACTGGCCCGCGTTCTGACGCAGGTCTGGCAGCCAGTGGTCGATGGCACCCCGCGCTGGCTGATCCTAGATGAACCGGTGGCGAGCCTTGATATCGGCCATCAGTTCACGGTGATGGATCTGGCGCGGCGCTATGCGGCGGCGGGCGGCGGCGTGGTTGCGGTGATGCATGATCTAAACCTCACCGCCATGTTCGCCGATCACGTGGTGCTGATGCAGGCGGGCCGCATCGCTGCAACAGGCACCCCGGCAGAAGTTCTGACGGATCAGACCCTCGCCGAGGTGTACGGTTGCCCCGTTCCGGCCAATACCACCCCGCCGGGCGGCATGCCCTTCCTGCTGCCGCAGGCGCGGCAGGTGCCGGTGCCCGCCTGATCACTCGAACCAGCGCGCCCAGCCATCAAGGTAGTAACCGACCAGCGCATGAGACTGGATCGAGTTCTCCTCGACCGCAACCGGACCCGTGTCACCACCAAAGACCTGTGCCGCCTGCCAGACCCGAGGATCCAGAAAGCGCAGACCATTCGGTAAGTGGGGTAAATTCTGCGCCGACAGGGCCTGGGGTGCGGCCATCACGAAGCCCCAATCGCCAAAGCTGGGCACATAGGCGTGATAGGGTCGCACGCTCAACCCCAGCCCCGGCGCCTGCGGGTTGCGGGTAGCCTCAAGCGTGGCGGCGATGGACCAGAAGGCCTCGCGCGCGAACAGGGGCGATCCCGCCTGCGTCACCATCACGCCCTGACCGCTCAGCCGTTCGACCAGCGCGCCGTAGAACTGGCGCGAGTAGAGTTTCGACAGGGCGAGGTTCTTGGGGTCGGGCAGGTCGATGATGATCACGTCAAAGACCTGATCGCTGCCGTCGGCGAATTGCCAGGCGTCCATGTTGTGGATCACGACGCGCGGATCGGACAGGGAATGATCATTCAAGGCCGAAAGGTCTGGGTGATCGCGGAACAGGGCCGTGACGCGCGGGTCGAGATCGACCAGCGTCACATGTTCGACCTCCTGCCATTTCAGCACCTCGCGCGCGGCCATGCCATCACCACCGCCCAGGATCAGCACATCGCGGCGGCGCGGCGCCAGTGCCATGGCCGGATGCACCAGGCTTTCGTGATAACGGTGCTCATCCAGGCTGTCGAACTGGATGGAATAATCCAGAAACAACCGCGTGCGCTCACGGTAGCGGGTGACGGTGATCTGCTGGTAAGGCGTTGCCTCGCTCAGGATGATGTCATCCTCAAAGAGGTTTGCCTCGGCGACTGACACCAGCCGTTCAGCCTGCACCAGCCCCGCAAGGGTCAGTGCAAGCGCAAGCGCCCAGATCACAACGGCCACGCGGCTGGCAACGGCGCGAAACACCCAGAGCGACAGCCCCGCCACCAACAGGTTCAAGGCTCCAAAGGTGAGACTTGCGGGCATCAGTCCCAGATGCGGGACGATCAAGAGGGGAAAGGCCACCGAGGCCGCCAGCGCACCGACGTAATCGACGCTGAGCACGTTCTCAAAGCGAAACTCGGGCGCGCCGATTTCCTTCAGCGCGCGAGCAATCAGCGGGATCTCCATCCCCGATAGCACCCCGATCAGGATCAGCAGCCCATAAAGCGGCAGCATCACCGCGCCGCTCCAAGCGTAAAGGTAGAAAACCAGCGGCGCCATGAAACCGCCCGCCACCCCCAGAAGGATCTGCGCCCAGATGAACCCCTCCATGGCGCGGCCCACATAACGTGACAGCCACGCCCCCAGCCCCATGGAGGACAGGAACACACCGATCACCAAGGAGAACTGCCGCACGCTGTCGCCCAAGAGATAGCTCGACAGGGTGGCGGCGATCAGCTCGTAGATCAGGCCGGAAACCGCGACCAGAAAGGTCGCCGCCAAGAGCCAGGTCTCGCGCAGGTTCGCACGGGGTTCCCCGACCTCGGGGACGGCCCCGGTCATGACAGGATGACGGCGGCGATGATAATGGCGATGGAAACGAACAAGAGGCCAATCAGAATGGCCAGCGCCATATTCTGATCCTCTTCGATCTCCTTCACGATGGAGAAGGGCGTCAATACGTCCAGGACCTTCCAGACCACCCACATCAGGGCAACGCCTATGAAGGTGTAAAAGACGGTGCTGATCAGCTCAGCCAGTTGAATTCCAGAAAGATAGTCCATGGCATCCTCTTGTGTTATTTCACATGTCCATTCAGGCCGCGCCCGGCGCCTATGACCCTGACCGACCGGTCAAGGTCGCGGCTTTCGCTGCCGTATCCCATGTAGGCCACATAGGAGGTCCCGGCGATGGCAAGACCGGCCAACAGCAGAAAGACAATTCGGAACGGGTTGATCATTGCCTAGTGCCTTCCTCAGTCCTCATCGGTCCAGTCGCTGCCACGCCAGCGGCGGTAGTCATGCCAGTATTTTCGAAACAGCGGATAGCCCCCGATCAGGCCAAAGACCACTGCCAGCACCAGCATCCAGCGCCCGCTGGACAGATCGCTGCGGATATCCATCTTCAATTGCCGGAACACCGGTCCGGCGGGCGTGTTGTTCTTGGGATAGACTGGCTGCCAATGGCCGCCTTCCTCCAGTGAAAGCGCGAGCGTGTATTCACCCGCAACTTCGGGCCGGAAGGTCAGGCTGGCGCGGTTGTTGCCCTCGGTCCAGCGACCGTCGGCATCCTTGCCAAAGTAGTATTCCACCGTGCGCCCGGCCTCGAACAGAGGCTCGCCTTCAGGGTCTTCCAGTTCCAGCGCGAAATAGGCCCAGCTGTTGCGGGTGTCGCCTGCAAGGTCGATCCGTGTCAGCCGGTCCGGTGTGTCTATGACAAAGGATATCTCCAACGGCAACTGCCCGATTGATATCCTTTCGTCCGAAACCACCGCCTGCCCGGGGCGCGCCGCAAGTGTACCGCCGATCAAAAGCGACAGAACCGCAAAGCCGATGCCTGCCATGGTCAGAAACCGGTGGTTGGGCCCTTCCTTGAAGGGTTCCAGAGCGTGAACTCCGCGGGGCAGCAAGCCGGTCTTGATACCAAATGCCGCCTCGGCCACGGCGGGCGGGACATAGGTCATGCGGTAGATTTCGCGCTCGGTTCCCGTTTCGGAAAACCCCATGCCTGCGGTATCGGAAATGGCAGTCACCTCGGTTGTCCGCTCATCCTTCTGAGGCGCCCAGGTAAATTCGCCTTCGGCATAAATGATCGTGCTGGTGCTGGTCTCGTAATAGCGGAACCGCTCGGAGCCGACCTGCAGCTCGGGCGGGTAATCGGCCGTTTCCACCCATTGGGTGGACATCCAGCCGCCCCCGCCGCGATACCGGCGGGAAAACACCAGATGACCGTCTTCAATGGTCAGCCAGGCATAGCCATGGGTCGGGGAATATAGCTGGTGATCCAGCCAGGTATAGGCCTCCCCCTGCCAGAATTCGCGATGCTGCAGCAGGCCGATCACCGTGAAATCAGCGCCGAAGAGATGCCCCTTTGTACCGATGGGAAAGGGCGTCTTGGGGCGTGCGATATCGTTGAATTTGCGCAGGGCGCGGTAGCTGTCGAGCGCGTCCAGCTCGGTGCCGCAATAGGGGCAGATATGGACGGTGACGCGCCCGCCGCCCAGCACATCAAGCCCGGCGCCGCAGGCGGTGCAATCCACGGATTTCAGATCGGGATTGAGGCTCATTGCGCGGCCCTGCCCGCAGTTTCGACCCGGATATCAAATGGGTCCACCCAGACGCCCGTATACCAGTCGCGATAATCACCCTGGAATTCCCCGGACAACAGCCGCCCGTGCTCATCCTGAAGGTTCACGAAGTCATAGCGTTCTCCCACGGAGAGCGGATGATCGAAACTGCCACGCAGCGCCACACAGGTGGCCTCGTCCATTTCGATCACGGTGAAATCCTCACCGTCATATCGGATCTGCCGCCCCAGTTTCAAAGTGCGGTCATAGCGGGGCCAGTCCCGCCGCGACACTTCCTGCTGGATCACCACGTCGCCCTCATCGACCGAGATCCAGCGCAAAGCACCATCCTCACGGCGGCAAAAGAACTCGTCCCAGCTGCCGCGCCCATAGGAAAACCGCGCGTGCCCCAGAACCGCGAACTGCCATGATGCGACTCGCACGGTATCGCCAAGCCCGAACAGCAGGGGCACATCGTGCATCACGCCCGCCTCACCAGCCACCTTTGCGCCCTGATCCTCTAGGAACAGGGTTGTGCCACAGGAGGGGCAGATCAGCATCTTTATCGCCTTGATCGCAGGGCTGATGCCATTGCCGCAATTGGGACAGTTGAAATCACTCATGGCCCCAAGTTCCCCAATGGGGCGACGGGATCAAGGGGGAAGATCGCCGTTAAGCAGTCTTTCGCGGCAGGTCAGACCGAAACCCCCTCCAGAAGGGCGTCACGCTCGACCGCGCCCTTGCGGCCCTCCAGCACCACCTCGCCCCGGCGCAGGACCACGAAGCGGTCGGCCAGATCATAGGCGAAATCGAAGAACTGCTCGACCAGGATGATCGCCATGTCACCCTGCCCGCGCAGCAGTTTGATGACCTCGCCGATCTGCTTGATGATATTGGGCTGGATACCCTCGGTCGGTTCGTCCAGCACCAGAAGCTTGGGCTTGGTGATCAGGGCCCGGGCAATGGCCAGCTGCTGTTGCTGCCCGCCGGACAGATCGCCGCCGCGCCGGGCAAGGGAGTCCTTCAGGATCGGGAACAGCTCATAAATGTGGTCAGGGATGAAATGTTCTTCTTTCGGCAGACAGGCAAAACCGGTCTCTAAGTTCTCCTTCACCGTCAGAAGCGGGAAGATATCGCGCCCCTGCGGTACATAGGCGATGCCCGCACGCGCCAGTTGATGCGCTGGCACCACGCCGATTTCCTGCCCGTCGAACGTCATGGTGCCGCCCGACCGCGGGTGGGTGCCGGTGACCGCCTTCATCAGGCTGGTCTTGCCGACGCCATTGCAGCCCATCACGCAGGTGACCTCGCCCAGATCGGCCTGCATGGAAATCCCGTTCAGGTTGCGGCTGCGACCATAGTGGAGGGTGATATCTTTCAGATCCAGCATCGCTCAGCGCCCCAGATAAACATCGATGACTTCGGGATCGGAGGTCACGTGATCCAATCCCCCTTCTGCCAGCACCGCGCCCTCGTGGAGCACCGTGACCTTGCAATTGAGGCGCCGCACGAACTCCATATCGTGTTCGACGACGACCACGGCGCGAGTCTTGGCCGCCTCCACCAGCAGATCAGTGGTATGTTCGCGTTCCTCCGGCGTCATGCCCGCCGCCGGTTCATCCACCAAGAGAAGCCGCGGCTCCTGCGCCAGAAGCATGCCGATCTCGAGCCACTGCTTCTGGCCGTGGGACAGCTCTCCGGCGATCCGGTCCAGTTGGTCCGCAAGGCCAACCTCTGCTGCGAGTTCCTCAACCCGCGCAGTGTCGGCGTCTGAGGCGCGAAACAGCAAGACGGCGATCACCCAGCGGTCCTTTTTCAGGGCCATCATCAGGTTGTCGCGCACCGACTGGTCCTCGAACACCGTGGGTTTCTGGAACTTGCGCCCGATCCCCTGCCGCGCGATCTGCGCCTCGTCCATATCGAGAAGGGACAGGGATTTCTCGCCCCAGATCACTCGGCCCTCGTCTGGGCGTGTCTTGCCGGTGACGATATCCATAAAGGTGGTCTTGCCCGCGCCATTGGGTCCGATCACCGCGCGCAGCTCGGCCTCGGCGATCTGGAACGACAGGTTGTTGATCGCCTTGAACCCGTCAAAGCTGACGGAGACGCCGGAGACTTCGAGAAGGGTGCTCATGTCCGGTCCTTTCGCTGCAAGAGGTCAAAGAGGCCGCCGATGCCCTTGGGGGCGAACAGCGTCACCAGAACGAAGGAGAGGCCTAGGATCACCTGCCACCAGTCCACCCATTTGATGGTGTAGAACCCCAGCGGGATGTCAGGCGCCTGCCCGCCGGTGAACCATGTGGACACAAGCGAAACAAAGGCCGCACCGATCACCGCGCCGTAAAGCCGCCCGCGCCCGCCGATGGCGACCCAGACCGCCAGATAGATCGAGGCAACGGGGGCCATTTCCGCCGGGTTGATGATGCCCGCCTGCGGATAATAAAGCGCGCCCGCGATGGCGGCGATACAGGCGGTCAGGGTAAAGACGGCGAGCTTGAAGGTCTCAACCGGGTAGCCGAGGAAGCGCACGCGGGCCTCGTTGTCGCGGATGCCGCGAATGACCGATCCGAACTTGCCCGAGACCACCCAGGCCGCCAGCATATAGCCAAGACCCAGTGCCAGCGCCGAGGCCCAGAAGAACCACATCGAGACCTCTGCCTGCGGTGCCTCGACACCCGGCAGGTTTTGGAGGCCCGACAACCCGTTGTTGCCGCGCAGGCCGGAATCGTTCTGAAAGAGGTAAAGCGCCAGCGCCAGCGTCATCGCCTGCGTCAGGATCGAGAGATAGACACCCGTGACCCGGCTGCGGAAGGCGAGCCAGCCAAAGATAGCCGCCAGAATGCCCGGCACCAGCACCACCAGCATCAGTTGCAGCACCAGACTGTCGGCGAACATCCAGACCACGGGGAATTCGCTGCTGCCCACCACGCCGAAGATCTGGCTGCCGATGCCATCGACCACCTCGGCCTCGGTCGGGGGGATGTCGCCCTGCGCCAGCGCCTCGGTCACGATCAGGCGGGTGCGTTCATACATCAGCCACATGCCGATCATGTAGCCGCCCAGCCCAAAAAAGGCGAAATGGCCCAGCGACAGGATGCCCGTGTAACCCCAGATCAGGTCCATCGCGATGGCAATCAGGCAGAGGCACAGGGTCTTGCCCAGTGTCTTGACGAAACTTGTGGGGATCAGCCCGGCCCCTGGCCCTTCGGCAAACACAGTCACCAAGAGGGTGAACAGCGCAAGGATAGACAGGAAGACCAGAACGGATGGGTTCTTTGCAATGAATGACTGTCGCATGGATCAATCCCCCGCCGCGCGGCCCTTGAGGGCGATGATCCCTCGTGGGCGGAACTGAATGAAGATGATGATGAAGATGATCATGTAGGTCTGCGCCGCCAGCGTGTTCGAGGGGTTCAACCACTCGATCCCCTTTTGCAGGGAACCGATCATCGCCGCCCCGGCAAGGGTGCCGAAGATATTGCCGACACCGCCCACGACCACGGTCATGAAGCTTTGCACGATGTAATCCTGACCAAGTTCCGAGGTGACCTTGGCAAAGAGACCGATGGCAACGCCCGCGATCCCGGCAATGCCCGATCCCAGACCAAAGGTCAGCATGTTCACCCGTCCCGGATTGATCCCCATCGAGGACGCCATGCGCGGGTTCTGCGTCACCGCGCGGGTCTCAAGCCCCAGCCGCGTGCGCCGCATGATGAAGAGGAACAGCGCCAGAAAGATCAGCGCCAGTACGAAGATCGCGATGCGGATATAGCTGATCGACACCACGTCGTTGATCATCCAGGCCCCATCTAGCCAACCGGGCGCCGTCAAGGGGCGGGCCTGCGTGCCGAAAATGTTCTTGGCCAGCTGCTGCAGCGCGATGGAAATCCCGAAGGTCGCCAGCAGGGTCTCAAGCGGGCGGTTGTAGAGATGCCGGATCACCAGCCGCTCCATCGCGACACCGACGGCAAATGTCACCGCAAAAGCCAGCGGGATGGCGACAAGGATCGAAACCGTATGATTGGGAATGATCTGCTGCACCACATAGCCGGTGTAGGCGCCCATCATGATGAATTCGCCATGGGCCATGTTGATGACCCCCATCAGGCCGAATGTGATGGCAAGGCCGATCGCCGCCAGGAAATAGATCGAGGCGAGCGAGATCGCATCCAGCCCCAGATCCACCGCCTGGTTGAGCGCAACCTTGGTGCCGATGCTCTCAAGCGCCTGTTCGGCGGCATCGGTCACGGCGGCAGAGGGCTCGGCGTAGGTTTCAAAGAACACATAATGGCTGAGGGCGATGGTAATCGCCTCTTCGCCCACGAAAGGGTCCACCTTCCCGTCCGAGGCGAGGCTGTCGTATACCTTTTGCCGGATCATCTCGTTTGAAAGCTGCGCCAGCGGCACGCCCGCGACGCGTCCACCCTCGATATGCTCGGCGAGGGTCTGGCGCAGGGCATCGGCAGTGGTGCGCGCGGGCACGTGGCCAGTGGCAACCAGCATGTCATAGGCGTCGTTGCGGGATATGCCATCTTCGCCGGGCTTCAGGGTGCGGGCGATATTGCGGTCCTCGGGCAGCCCCTCGGCAACCTCCACAGTAACCGCCACCAGCGGATTGAGGGCGGCGCGCACATCGACGCTGAGATCGTTTGAGACACCTTTGATCGCGTCGATCCGCTCTGCCTCATCGGCACCATAGGCGATGGTCAAAAGCCGCTCCAGCCGAGTCTTGCGGGCCTTCAGCGCCGGATCCTCCTCCCCCGGGATTGAGGCGCGCAGCGGCGCCAGCAGATCGGCGCCGGGGGCGCGTTCGATGGCCAGCAGCCCCTCGGCGCGGGTGGCAGGGTCAGGGTCGCTCAGCTGGAACTGCACCAGCGCGGTGGCGATCAGCGCCCGCACGCCACTGTTGGGTTTCAGCTGTTTCAATTCTTTCTTGGGATATTCTCCGGCAAGAGTGCCGTCATCCGGGCTGCTGAGGGCATAGGTCCGTTTGGCGACTTCCTCGCCCACAAAGAACAGACCGTCCTCCTTGCGCTGCCAGATATCCTTGTTCTGCCAGGCCTCCAGAAACCCGCGGGCCTGCGGCAGGCCACTGTCGGCAATCGCGGTGATCACCGGTCCGATGGAGGTGCGGGAACTTTTCTCGATCAGCGCCCGGTTTTCCTGCAGCAGCTGCTGCAGCGGCCCGTCCCCCGCCGGGGTCTGGGCAAGGGCGATCTGACACGCGCAGAACAGCGCGAGGCACGCAAGGAATAGTCGTTTCATATCGTTGAGATCCGCTCTGAAAGATCCGCCTTGCGTGACCCACATGGGCAGGCCGCGCGGCGCGTCTGCCGAGGCGGGAACCCAACAAGGGCCCCCGCCGCGACTCTGTCTTCAAGGGTAAGAAGATCAGTAGTTCGAAAGCGTCTGAACGCAGGTCTCGGTTTCGGTGTTGTACATACCGCAGCCCAGATCCTTCCAGTCGGACTTCAGAACCGCCGATTCCGGCAGGAAGTCGGTCCATGCATCGCCCGGCACCGGATCGGTGGCGGAAATGATGTCGAACTGGCCGTCCTCCTGGATTTCACCGATCAGCACCGGCTTGGCCAGATGGTGGTTCGGCAGCATCACGGCGGTGCCGCCGGTCAGGTTCGGGAATTCCTGCCCGTACATGGCGGCGCGCACGGCATCGACATCAGCGCTGCCTGCTTCGGTCACGGCGTTCGCCCACATGTTAAAGCCGATATAATGCGCTTCCATCGGGTCATTGGTGACGCGCTCTTCGCCCATCAGCTCTTTCCACTTGGCGACGAAGGCTTCGTTGGCTTCGGTGTCCGCCGACTGGAAGTAGTTCCAGGCCGCAAGGTGGCCGACCAGGTTCGAGGTATCCAGACCCGAGAGTTCTTCCTCACCCACCGAGAAGGCCACGACCGGGATATCATCGGCTGAGATGCCTGCCGCTGCAAGTTCTTTGTAGAAGCCGATGTTGGCGTCGCCGTTGATGGTGGAGATCACACCGACCTTCTTACCGTCGGCGCCAAGCGCCACCACGTCGGCGACGATCTTGGACCAGTCGGAATGGCCAAAGGGCGTATAGTTCACGAAGATATCGCTGTCGGCGATGCCTTTGCCCTTGAGATAGCTTTCAAGGATGTTGTTGGTCGTGCGCGGGTAGACATAGTCGGTGCCCAGCAGCGCGAATTTCTCGACGCCCAGTTCCTCAAGGAAATAGTCCGTGGCCGGGATCGCCTGCTGGTTCGGCGCAGCGCCGGTGTAGAAGACGTTTTTCGAGCTTTCCTCGCCCTCGTACTGGACCGGGTAGAACAGCAGGCCGTTCAGCTCTTCGATAACCGGCAGCACCGATTTCCGGCTCACGGAGGTCCAGTTGCCAAAAATCACGTCCACATCATGCACGGTCAGCAGCTCGCGCGCCTTTTCGGCAAACAGCGGCCAGTCGGAAGCGGGGTCAACAACGACCGCCTCCAGTTCGCAACCCAGAAGGCCGCCTTTTTCGTTTTGATCGGCCACCAGCATCAGCATGGTGTCCTTCAGCGTGGTTTCGGAAATCGCCATGGTGCCGGACAGCGAGTGCAGAACGCCCACCTTGATGGTGCAATCCTCGGCAAGACCGGCGCTTGCGCTCAGGCCCAGTGCCAGCACGCTGGCCGCAGTTTTATTCAAGAAACTCATACTTCCCTCCAGACAGGGTCAGGCCCGTGCCATCTCTTCCCTTGCGAAAGAAGGGCGGCAGCACTAGGTCAGCCCCGCAACTGTTGTTGCAAATCGTGTGGCGGTCTAACCGAGGTCCAATTCGTATGGCCGCCACACTCCCACAGCCGATGCAGGTCTTGCGCCTCGGCCTCACTCAGGTTTCTGCACCGCGGCAAACTTGGCAAACGCTAGCCGCGGCGCATCCCTGCGGAATCCCCAAATGCACAAAAAGCAGGCGACCTTTTGCGAGATCGCCCATTTTTTGATCCTGAATGCTGGCGCTCCGCCCTTTTAGCGCCTGCAAAATGGTCATTGCGCCCGGCAAAGCGCACTCTTTGGGGCAGACGACAGCGTTCCGCCATGCGTCAGGGAGTGTCAAAGATCACCGAGGCCGCCATCATATCGCGCCAGACCGCCACCCCGGTTCCGACCGCACAGCCGCGCGCCGTGGGCCGCGCGCGGGTCTCGGTCCACCACAAGGACGGTGCGGTGCGCCTGAAGGATCTGCATCAGGCGGGCGCGATGAAGCTGCTGTTTCCGCAGGGCCGCCCGAACCCCGAGGCGGTGATGGTCAATACGGCAGGCGGAATCACCGGCGGTGACCGGTTTTCGGTTGCGGCCGCCGCGCTGGACAACAGCCGCCTGACGGTCACCACCCAGGCCGCCGAACGCGCTTATCGCGCCCAGCCGGGCGAGATCGGACGCATGGAAACCCGGCTTGAGGTCTCTGCAGGCGCCCGCCTCAACTGGCTGCCGCAGGAAACCATCCTGTTCAACGGCAGCCGCTTTGCCCGCCGCCTGCGCGTGGATCTGGCCGCCGACGCCCGCTTTCTGATGGTCGAACCCGTGGTGTTTGGCCGTCTCGCCATGGGTGAGGCGCTGACCTCGGCCCGGTTCAGCGACCGGGTAGAGATCCGCCGCGACGGTCAGATGATCTATTATGACGGGGTCGAGCTGCGCGATGACATCGCCGCCACCCTGGACCGCCCTGCCGTGGCCGGGGGCGCCCGCGCCATGGCAGCGCTGGTCCTAGCCCATCCCCGCGCCGAAAGCTGGCTGGAGCCGTTGCGCGCGATGCTGCCGGGCACCGGCGGCGTGTCGCTGCTGGCCAAGGATCTGCTGATGCTGCGGCTGCTGGCAGCGGATGGCTTCGACCTGCGCCAAACCCTTGTTCCCATTCTGGACCGCTTGCTGCCCGATGGCCTGCCGCGTGCCTGGAGACTGTGACAGAGAGACTGTGAGCCGATGAACCTGACCCCCCGTGAAAAAGACAAGCTGCTGGTGGCCATGGCCGCCGAAGTTGCCCGCAAGCGCCTGGCGCGCGGCGTCAAGCTGAACCACCCCGAAGCCATCGCGCTGATCACCGACGCGGTGGTTGAAGGCGCCCGCGACGGGCGTCCGGTTGCCGAGATGATGGAGGCCGGCGCCGCGGTCGTGTCGCGCGATCAATGCATGGAGGGCGTGCCCGAAATGATTCACGAGGTTCAGGTCGAAGCGACCTTTCCCGATGGCACCAAGCTGGTGACCGTCCACAACCCGATCCGATAACACCCGACAGGAGAAACAGCATGAAACACCTGCCCGCTCTCGCATCCGCCATCGCGCTCACCGCTGGTCCGGCTCTGGCCCATGGCGGGGCACACCTGCATCCGCACGGCTCGGAAAGCTGGCTGCCCGTGATCCTGGCCGCACTCACCGTTGGCGGCGCTGCCGCTCTGGCCTACGTGCGGTCGCGCAAATGATCCCCGGTGAGCTGTTTCCTGCGGCGGGGGAGCTGACCCTGAACGATGGCACCGAAGCGGTGACGCTGATGGTTGCCAATACCGGGGACCGCCCGGTGCAGGTCGGCAGCCACTACCATTTCGCCGAAACCAATCCTGCGCTGGATTTCGACCGCGCCGCGGCCCGGGGCATGCGTCTGGATATCGCTGCCGGCACCGCCGTGCGGTTCGAGCCAGGCCAGCGCCGCGATGTGGCACTGATCCCGATCAGCGGCGCCCGCCGGATCTATGGTTTCAACCAAGAGATCATGGGGGATCTGTGATGCAGGAGGAAGGGCCTCGGCTGACCCTGGGTGGGCGCTGCTTCACCCGCATCTTCCCGCTCCCGTGCGTCACTTCGCAGGTCTCGCGCTGTCCGAAACGTCGCAAACGCGCCCTCCCGTGGGGAGGGTCGGGCGCGGCCCGGCCTTGCGACCGGGCAGTCCCGTCAGCTCCTGAGATACGAGATTAACCGAGTCACCGCAGCGCGTGACCACCCGACCGGATAGGAACACCCATCATGCCCGCAAAACTTTCCCGCGCCGATTATGCCGCCATGTATGGCCCCACCACCGGTGACCGGCTGCGGCTGGCAGATACCGACCTGATCATCGAGGTAGAGCGTGACCTGATCACCGAAAGCGCGGGCGAGAATGCGCCCCGCTATGGGGAGGAGGTGAAATTCGGCGGCGGCAAGGTGATCCGCGACGGCATGGGACAATCCCAGGCCACCCGCGCGGCAGGCGCCGTGGACACGGTGATCACCAATGCGCTGATCGTCGATCACACCGGCATCTACAAGGCAGACGTCGGCCTTCGGGACGGGCGTATTCACAAGATCGGCAAGGCCGGCAATCCGGACACCCAGCCCGGCGTCGATATCATCGTCGGCCCCGGCACCGAGGTGATCGCGGGCGAAGGGCGGATCCTGACGGCGGGCGGTTTTGACAGCCACATCCATTACATCTGCCCGCAGCAGATCGAAGACGCGCTGCATTCCGGCCTCACCACCATGCTCGGCGGCGGCACCGGGCCGGCCCACGGGACATTGGCCACCACCTGCACCCCCGGTGCCTGGCACCTGGGCCGCATGATGCAGGCAGCGGATGCCTTTCCGATGAACCTGGCCTTTGCGGGCAAGGGCAACGCCTCGCAACCTGCGGCGCTGGAAGAACAGGTGCTGGCCGGGGCCTGCGCCCTGAAACTGCATGAGGATTGGGGCACCACGCCGGCCGCCATCGATTGCTGCCTTGGCGTGGCAGATGCCATGGATGTGCAGGTGATGATCCACACCGATACGCTGAATGAGTCCGGTTTCGTCGAACATACCGTCGCCGCCATGAAGGGCCGTACGATCCACGCCTTCCACACTGAAGGCGCCGGCGGTGGCCATGCGCCGGATATCATCAAGATCTGCGGCGAAGAGCATGTGCTGCCCTCTTCGACCAATCCGACGCGACCCTTCACCGTCAACACCATCGAAGAACACCTCGACATGCTGATGGTCTGTCACCACCTCGACAAATCCATCCCCGAAGATGTCGCCTTTGCCGAAAGCCGCATCCGCCGCGAAACCATCGCGGCCGAGGATATCCTGCATGACATGGGCGCCTTTTCGATCATCGCCTCCGACAGCCAGGCCATGGGCCGGGTGGGCGAGGTGCTGATCCGCACCTGGCAGACCGCCGACAAGATGAAGAAACAGCGCGGCCGCCTGCCCGAGGAGACCGGCGACAACGACAATTTCCGCGTCCGTCGCTATATCGCCAAATACACCATCAACCCGGCCATCGCCCATGGGATCAGCCACGAAATCGGCAGCATCGAGGAAGGCAAGCGCGCCGACCTGGTGCTGTGGAACCCCGCCTTTTTCGGCGTGAAACCCGAGATGGTGCTGATGGCGGGCACCATCGTCTGTGCCCAGATGGGCGATCCCAATGCCTCGATCCCGACCCCGCAGCCGGTCTATTCGCGGCCCATGTGGGGCGCCTATGGGCGATCCGTGGAAAACTCCGCCGTGACCTTTGTGTCCGAAGCCGCCCAGGCCAGCGGGCTGCGCGAAAAGCTGGGACTGGCAAAGCAGACCGTCGCCGTCACCGGCACCCGGGATATCGGCAAATCCGATCTGCGGCTCAACGCCGCCACGCCAAAGATCGAGGTGAACCCGGAGACCTACGAAGTGCGCGCCGACGGCGAATTGCTGACCTGCGCCCCCGCAACCGAGCTGCCGATGGCACAACGCTACTTTTTGTACTAAGGAGCGCAAAAAATGAGCATTTTCAGAACGTTGCACAGAGCGCATGGCAGCCATTCCAACTGGGGCCTAGCTAGGTCAGCATTCATGTCCTACCTTGGGTGTCACTGGGAGGAGATCACAACTCAAAAAGGAGTGACCTCCAATGGCATATGCCGCACAACACACCACCGCCTCCGCCAGCGAGAAATCCGTTCTGGCGATTCTGGCAGCACCCTTCGTCGCCTTTGGTCGCGTGATGATCGCGCTGGGCGAAGCCAACACCCGCAGCCAGAAAGTTCAGCGCCTGATGGCCATGAGCGATGCAGAGCTGGCAGAGCGTGGCCTGACCCGCGACAAGATCGTTCATCACGTCTTCTCGGACGTCTACTACATCTGATTCCCGGCACCGCCGGTCTCCAATCGCCGCGCCGGGGGCTGTCATGACCGCCCCCGCGCAGCTGCCCAGCCTGATCGCCCGCCAGTATCACGGCCACAGCCATCAGCCAGAACCCCGGGACCGGGTGGTTCTGGATTACGAAGCGCGGTTCCTGCGCCGCAAGGTTCTGAGCACCGAAACCGGTGCCCGGCTGCTGGTGGACCTGCCGCAGACGACCTCGCTGGATCACGGCGGGGTTCTGATTCTCGAAGACGGCGGAGAGATCGCCGTCACCGCCGCCCCCGAGGCGCTGCTGGAAGTGACAGCAGGCAACACGAGCGGCGCGGAATTGGTCCGGCTTGCCTGGCATATCGGCAACCGCCACACCCCCTGTCAGATCCAGCCCGAGCGCCTGCTGATTCAGCGCGATCACGTCATCCGCGCCATGCTGGAACGCCTTGGCGCCAATGTGCGCGAGGTTGAAGAGCCCTTCACGCCCGAAGGCGGCGCCTATGGGCACGGGCGCACCCATTCCCACGATCACAGCCACGGTCATACGCATGATCATGGACATTCCCACGATCACAGCCACGGGCATGAGCATGATCACGGGCACAGCCATTCCCATAGCCACGATCACGCAGGCGGGCAGGCCCATGAGCATTGAACCCGGCGCCGTCCTTCTGATGCAGTGGCTCTCCCCGGCCTACCCGGTGGGCGCTTTTGCCTATTCGCACGGGCTGGAGGCTGCCTGCACCACCGGCCAGGTTACCGACGGGACCGGACTGGCGGACTGGCTGGGCGATCTGCTGCTCTACGGCAGCGGGCGCAGCGATCCGATCATTCTGTCAGCTGCTTACCGCGCAGCGGATGATGTGGCCCTGTCCGAGGTGGACATGCAGGCGCGGGCCTTTGCCCCGTCGCGCGAACGCCTGGCCGAAAGCCTCAATCAGGGGCGTGCCTTTTGCCAGACCACATCCGGTGTCTGGGGCGATACCCTGCCTGACCTCACCTATCCCAGCGCCATTGGCCGTGCGGCGCGCCTGCACGGGCTGTCGCTGGACCTGACGGCGCATATGTTCGTGCATGCCTTTGTCTCGAACCTTGTGGCGGCCGGGCAGCGGCTGTTGCCAGTGGGCCAGCTGCAAGGCCAGCAGATCCTGACGGATCTCGGCCCGCTGATCCGGGAGGCCGCACAAAACGCCTGCGAGACTGATCTGGCGGCGCTGGCCGGGGCCAGCTTCGCCTCGGACATCGCCTCGATGACCCATGAAACCCAATACTCAAGGATCTTCCGCTCATGAGCAGTTTCAACGGACCTTTGCGCGTTGGTATCGGCGGCCCGGTCGGCGCGGGAAAAACCACGCTGACGGCGCAGCTGGCGCGCGCGCTGTCGCCGCATCACTCGATCGGGGTGATCACCAATGACATCTACACGCAGGAAGACGCCGAGGCACTGATGCGCATGCAGGTGCTGCCGCAGGACCGGGTGATCGGCGTCGAAACCGGCGGTTGCCCACATACGGCGATCCGCGAGGATGCTTCGATCAACCTGGCCGCCGTCGCCGAAATGCAAGAACGCCACGCGGATCTGGAGATCGTGCTGATCGAAAGCGGAGGCGACAATCTGTCGGCGACCTTCAGCCCCGAGCTGGCCGATGTGACGCTTTATGTGATCGATGTGGCCGCAGGCGAGGAAATCCCGCGCAAGGGCGGCCCCGCCATCACCCGCTCGGACCTCTTGGTGATCAACAAGACCGACCTTGCGCCCTATGTGGGGGCCTCGCTTGAGGTGATGGAGCGGGACGCCGCGCGGATGCGGGGGGCGTTGCCCTTCGTCTTTGCCAGCCTGCGCCATGACAAGGGCGTGGCGGATATCGTCGCGCATCTGTGCAGCATCGGCGGCGTCCAGTCACCGCTGCTGTTGCAAGAAACCGCATGATCCGGGCGCGCAGGACAGAAGCTCCCGCGCCTGACCTCGCCTTTGAAAAAGGCGCGTTCCGTCTTGGGCCGGGCGCCGCGCTTTTGCGCG
>NZ_JBDOQR010000001.1:110512-181799 GCF_039839315.1 Phaeobacter sp. CAU 1743
GGGCGCCGCGCTTTTGCGCGGCGCCCGGCCCAACTGCGAGGAGGTATTCAAGAATACCCCGCAGCAGGCGAGAGCATCCGCCGCGCCACCTGCAACACAAAGAGACCGATCCGATCTGCCGAATTGACGCAGCCACGGTGGCCTGAGATAACCCGCCCGAACCTATTGCGTGCGGACATATTTACGACTATCAACGTTAGCGCTAACGATTTATGCAATTCGCATATCCAGGACCGCGCCAAGAACAAGATCAGACTCTAATCAGACCACTTGCAAGGAACCTGTTGGAATGAGTGATATCTGGGCACAGCTGGCCCGACACAGAGCCGAAACCGCCAATACGCCGTTGCTTTCGCTGTTCGATGACGCGGGCCGGTTCGATGCTTTCTCTGCCGACAGTGATGACCTTCTCCTCGACTATTCCAAAACCTCGCTGGACCAAACGGCCCTGTCCCTGCTGATCGATCTCGCAAAGGAAACCGGTCTGCCGGATCATATCGACGCCATGTTCCGCGGCGAGCGGATCAACGCGACCGAGGGCCGGGCCGTTCTGCACACCGCCCTGCGCGCACCCGCGGATCAGCAGATCCTGGTGGATGGCATAGACGTGGTGCCTCAGGTGCAGGAGACCCTGCGCCGGATGGAAGCCTTTGCCGGAGCGCTGCGCAGCGGCGAGACGAAAACCGCGACGGGCGCGGCCTTTACCGATGTGGTCAATATCGGCATCGGCGGCTCCGATCTTGGCCCGGTAATGGCGACGCTGGCCCTTGCGCCTTATCACAATGGACCGCGCTGCCATTTCGTCTCCAACGTCGATGGCGCCCATATTGCCGATACGCTGAAGGATCTCGATCCTGAAACGACGCTGATCGTCATCGCCTCCAAGACCTTCACCACCACCGAAACCATGGCCAATGCCGAAACCGCGCTCAGATGGCTGCGCGCGGCCCTGGGGGATGGCGCCACCGCGCATCTGGCGGCGGTCTCCTCGGCGCTGGACAAGACTGCCGCCTTCGGCATCCCGCCTGAGCGTGTGTTTGGCTTTGCCGATTGGGTTGGCGGGCGCTATTCCATGTGGGGGCCGGTCGGCCTGCCGATCCTGATCGCCGTGGGCCCAGACAATTTCCGCACCCTTCTAAGCGGCGCCGCAGCCATGGATGCACATTTTCAGACTGCCCCGCTAGCGCAAAACCTGCCGGTCCTGCTTGGACTGATCGGGATCTGGCACAACAATATCTGCGGCTATGACAGCCGCGCGGTGCTGCCCTATGACCAGCGCCTGTCGCGCCTGCCCGCCTACCTTCAGCAGCTCGACATGGAAAGCAACGGCAAGGGTGTGACCCTTGATGGCGAACCGCTGACCCGCCATTCTGGCCCCGTGGTCTGGGGCGAGCCGGGCACTAACGGCCAGCATGCTTTCTATCAGCTACTGCATCAGGGCACCCGCGTGGTGCCTGCGGAATTCCTGATCGCCGCCGAGGGGCACGAGCCCGAGCTTGCCCATCAGCACCGGATGCTGGTGGCCAATTGCCTGGCCCAGTCCGAGGCGCTGATGCGCGGACGCAGCCCGGAGGAAGCGCGCCAACTGGCCACCGATCGTGGCTTTGAAGGCGGCGATCTCAAACGGATGACCGCGCATCTGACCTTTCCCGGCAACCGCCCGTCGGTCACTATCGCTTACCCCCGGCTGACGCCCTTTGTGCTGGGGAAGATCATCGCGCTCTTTGAACACCGGGTCTTCACCGAAGGCGCGATCTGGGGGATCAACTCCTTTGATCAATGGGGCGTGGAATTGGGCAAGGAACTGGCGCTCAGCCTGATGCCGATGCTCGACGGCGCCGACCCCACCGGCAAGGACGGCTCGACCCGGGGCCTGCTGGCAAAACTGACCTGACGACCGGTCCGACATCAACCCGACCCGCTGCAAGGATCTGACAGACACATGGTTTCCCGCGTTATCCCCGTTCAGCCGTTCGACCTGGTCCTGTTTGGTGCCACCGGAGATCTGGCGCGCCGCAAGATCCTGCCGAGCCTGTTTCACCGCTTCCAGATCGGCCAGTTCAGCGACGATACCCGCATCATCGGCTCTTCGCGCGCCGATCTGGACCGGCCCGAGTTTCAGGAGCTGACCGCCGCCGCGATCCGCGAATTCGGCCAGCCCGGCGAAACCAACGAGGCGGATATCGCCGCCTTTATCAAGCTTCTGGATTATGTCGCGGTGGATGCGCGCGGCGATGGCGGCTGGGCCGAGCTGGGCCAGCATCTGCGCGCTGATGTCACCCGCGCCTTCTACCTGTCGGTCGCCCCCAGCCTATTCACCGATATCGCAGACCGGCTCAGCGCTAGCGGTATGGTCACAGCCGAGAGCCGCATCGTGCTGGAAAAACCCTTTGGTCACGATCTGGCCTCAGCGCGGGAGCTGAACCAGGCGCTGCGGGCGCATTTCCAGGAAGATCAGATCTACCGGATCGACCATTATCTGGGCAAGGAAACCGTGCAAAACCTAATGGCGCTGCGCTTTGCCAACTCCCTGTTCGAACCGCTATGGAATTCCTCCCATATCGACCACGTGCAGATCACCGTCGCCGAAAGCATCGGGGTCGAAGGGCGCGGCGAATATTACGACAGGTCCGGTGCCATGCGGGACATGGTGCAGAACCACCTGATGCAGCTGCTGTGCCTCACCGCGATGGAGCCGCCAGCGCGCTTCACCCCGAACGCGGTGCGCGATGAAAAAGTCAAGGTGATCGAAGCGCTGGATCCGGTGGCCCCGGATGATATCGCCCGCGGCCAGTATCGCGGCCGCAACGGCGACAGCTACCGCGAGCATGCGGGCAATCCCGACAGCACCACCGAAAGCTTCATCGCGATGAAGGTGCAGGTGGCGAACTGGCGTTGGGCCGGAACGCCCTTTTACCTGCGCACCGGCAAATGCCTGCGCGAACGGGTCTCCGAAATCGCTGTCTATTTCCGCGACCCGCCGCACAATATCTTCGAAGGCGCCGCAGGGGTGCACGGCAATGTGCTGGTGATCCGCCTGCAACCGGATGAAGGCATCACCCTGCGCACCACCATCAAGGATCCCGGCCCCGGCGGCATGCGCCTGACCGGCGCCAACCTCGACATGACCTTTGCCGACAGCCTACCCGATGCGGGCCGTCCGCAGGACGCTTATGAACGGCTGATCATGGATGTGATCCGAGGCAACCAGACCTTGTTCATGCGCGGGGACGAGGTCGAAGCCGCCTGGGCCTGGGCTGATCCGATCATCGCCAGCTGGGCCGACAGCGAAACCGCACCGCAGCGCTATGATCAGGGTGGCTCCGGCCCCGAGGATTCGCTGCTGCTGATGCACCGGGACGGGCGCCGATGGCGTAGTATCGGAGATTGACGTCCCCGACGCCACCGCCCCACAGCCCGCCCCGCGCAAGCCATTCGAAAGGCATCTGACATGAGCTTGAACCAGACACTCAAAGAGGTCACCGAACGGATCATCGCCCGCAGTGCGGAGACCCGCAGCGCCTATCTGGCGCGTATGCGCGCGGCACAAGGCAAGGGTCCGGCGCGGGCACATCTGTCCTGTTCCGGTCAGGCCCATGCCTATGCGGCGACTGGTTCGGATCAGGGCACGCTGGCCAGTGGCAGCGCCGGACATCTCGGGATCGTCACCGCCTATAACGACATGCTGTCGGCGCATCAGCCGTTTGAAACCTACCCCACGCTGATCCGCGATGCGGTCCGCGCCAGCGGGGGCACCGCGCAGGTCGCGGGCGGCGTGCCTGCCATGTGCGATGGCGTCACCCAGGGCGAGGCAGGCATGGAGCTGAGCCTGTTTTCCCGCGACACCATTGCGCTCGCGACCGGCGTTGCGCTCAGCCACAATGTGTTTGATGCGGCGGTCTATCTTGGCGTTTGCGACAAGATCGTGCCGGGCCTTGTGATCGGCGCGCAAACCTTCGGCCATCTTCCTGCAGTGTTCCTGCCTGCCGGGCCGATGACCAGCGGGCTGGCGAATGACGACAAGGCCAAGATCCGCCAGAAGTACGCCGCCGGAGAGATTGGCCGTGATGAGCTGCTGAAGGCCGAGATGGCCGCCTACCATGGCCCCGGCACTTGCACCTTCTACGGCACCGCCAACACCAACCAAATGCTGATGGAGTTCATGGGGCTGCATCTGCCCGGCTCCTCCTTCGTCAATCCCGGCACGCCCCTGCGCGAGGCGCTGACGGTGGAGGGCGCAAAACGGGCGCTGTCGCTCAGCGCGCTTGGCAACAATTATACGCCGGTCTGCGATGTGCTGGACGAAAAGGCTTATGCCAACGGCATCGTCGGGCTGATGGCCACCGGCGGATCGACCAACCTGCTGATCCACCTGATCGCCATGGCCCGCGCCGGGGGCGTGATCCTTGACTGGCAGGACTTTGCGGATCTGTCGGATGTGGTGCCGCTTCTGGCGCGGGTCTATCCCAATGGTCTGGCCGACGTGAACCATTTCCACGCTGCGGGCGGGCTTGGCTATATGATCGGTGAACTGCTGAACGCGGGCTTCCTGCATCCCGATACAAAGACCATCGCGGGCACCGGGCTGGAACACTACACGCAGGAACCCTTCCTGACCGAGGATGGTCTGACCTTCCGCCCCGGCACCACAACATCGCTCAACGACGCGATCCTGCGCCCGGCTCAGGCTCCGTTCCAGCAGACCGGCGGGCTGAAACGGCTGACCGGCAGTCTGGGTACAGCGGTGATCAAGGTCTCCGCCGTCGCCGAGGAACACCACGTGATCGAGGCCCCCGCTCGCGTCTTCCACGATCAGGAGGAGGCCAAGGCCGCCTTCAAGGCAGGCGAGTTCACCGGCGATGTGATCGTCGTTGTGCGCTTCCAGGGCCCCAAGGCAAACGGCATGCCGGAACTGCATAGCCTGACGCCCATGCTGGGCATCCTGCAGGGCAAGGGGCACAAGGTGGCTCTGGTGACCGACGGGCGCATGTCCGGCGCCTCGGGCAAGGTGCCTGCCGCCATCCACGTGGTGCCTGAGGCGCTGGACGGTGGACCCATCGCCAAGATCAGGGACGGCGATATGCTGCGGCTCGATGCCACCACCGGCACGCTCGACGTGCTCACCCCCGGCGCGCTGGACCGCGAGGCCGCTACGGCGGATCTGTCTGCCTATCAGCACGGCACCGGGCGCGAGCTGTTTTCCCTGTTCCGCCAGGCCGTCACATCCGCCGATACCGGCGCCAGCGTTTTCGGAGACTGATCCCATGTCAATTTCACCAAAGGCGGCCAGCACCCGCACCCGCGAGATCTGCCAGATGGCACCTATCGTTCCTGTGCTCGTGGTGCATGACGCCGCCCACGCCCGCCCGCTGGCCGAAGCGCTGGTGGCAGGTGGGCTGCCCGCGCTGGAGGTGACCCTGCGCACCCCGGCGGCCCTTGATGCCATCCGCGAGATGGCTCAGGTGCCCGGCGGCGTGGTCGGCGCAGGCACATTGGTCACCCCCGATGACGTTGCAGCGGCGGTCGAGGCTGGCGCGCAATTTGGCGTCTCGCCCGGCGCCACCGATCAGCTTCTGGACACCTGTGAGGCCGCAGGCCTACCGATGCTGCCCGGCGCCGCCACCGCCTCCGAAGCGATGCGCCTGCTGGAGCGCGGCTATGACATGCTGAAATTCTTCCCCGCCGAAGCCTCGGGCGGGGCGCCCGCGCTGAAAGCCATCGGCGCGCCGCTGCCGCAGATCTCCTTCTGCCCCACCGGCGGCGTCAGCCCGGGCAATGCCCGCACCTACCTGTCGCTGCCCAATGTGGTCTGCGCCGGGGGCAGCTGGGTCGCCCCGGCAGACCTGATCGAGGCGGGCGACTGGGCCGGAATCACCGAACTGGCCCGCGCCGCGCGGCAACTGGCAGGCTGAGCTCCAGAACACCCACCGACAAAACAAGGAACCGAGAGCACCGGCCTTGACAGCCGGGGCCCGTTCCACGATGTATCGCAACCAATTTAGAATTGGTTGCGACCCTCATCTTGCCATATGATGACGGGCGCGCGGCCGGACTTCCGACAGCACCCGCCCTGTAGCGTTCACCACCAGAAAGACGATCTCTCATGTTTGAACTCGAAACCCTCCTCCCTCTGGTCGCCGTTGCAGCCGGCTCTGGCATCATCGGTGGTGTCCTTGCCGGCCTTCTTGGCGTTGGCGGCGGAATCGTCATCGTGCCCGCGCTTTACTTCGCCCTGTCGCTGACCGGGATGGAACCCGCGCTGACCATGCAGGTGGCGGTGGGCACCTCGCTGTCGACCATCGTCTTTACCTCGCTGTCCTCGGGCTATGGCCACTACAAGAAGGGCGCCATCGACATGGCGTTGCTGCGGCTCTGGGCACCGTCGATCCTTGTGGGCGTTGTCATCGGCGGCGTGCTGGGCGGTATCGTTTCGGGGCAGGTGCTGATCGCGGTCTTTGCCACGGTGGCGGTGATCGTCGCGCTCGACATGATCCTGCGCAAGGCGCAAGACAGCGACACTCCGCGCAGCTTTTCCAAACCGGTCTGGGCCGGGCTTGGCGTCGTGGCCGGCTCGATTTCGGCGATGATGGGTATCGGCGGCGGCACCGTTTGCGTACCGATGCTGAACTTCCTTGGCTATGACATCCGCAAGGCCGTGGGCACCTCTGCCGCAATCGGCTTTATCATCGGGGTGCCGGGCGCGCTAATCTACATGGCGACCGGTTTCGGCTCCGAAGGTCTGCCGCCCTTCTCGCTCGGCTATGTGAACCTTCTGCTTGCGGCGGTGATCATCCCGCTCAGCACGACCTTTGCCCGGGTTGGCGTAAAACTGGCCCATAGCATCCCGCGCCGGGCGCTGCGCCTGTCCTTTGGGCTGTTCCTGCTGATTACCTCCGCCCGGATGTTCAAAGACCTGTTTCTCGGTTGATCCGAGGCTGAACAGAGGCTGATCCTGCCATGACACCGCCCCCTGCCCCGCCTTCGGATACCGAGATCGCTGCGCGTCTGCGCCGGGAGATCGCCGAAGGCGCACCGCTGAAGGATGGCCGCCTGCCGCCCGAACGGGAGCTGGCCCAGCGCCACGGTATCAGCAGGGCGCGGCTGCGGCGGGTGCTCGATCTGCTGGCTGCCGATGGCACCATCTTCCGGCGCCGGGGACAGGGCACATTTGTGCTGCCGCCCCCGGCCACCGATGCCGCACGCCTGAAACCGCTGGCCCGGCGGGTGACTCCGGCCGAGGTGATCGAGGTGCGCCTGACACTGGAACCCCGCCTTGCGGCGCTGGCCGCGACCCGCGCCACCCCGCAGGAGCGTACGCAATTCGCCCAGATCGCAGCCGCCACCCAATCGGCAGAAGAACAGCGGAGCTATGATGCGGCAGATGATATCTTTCACTACAAGATCGCGGAAATGGCCCATAACGCGCTGTTCCTGACCATGTACGAGGCGATCCGGAGCGTACGCCAGGAGGCCAGCTGGATCCGCCCGCGGGCCGAAACCTATTCTGGCGCGGTATTCGAGATGCTGGCGCAGCAGCACCAAGCGCTGGCGAGTGCGATCATCGAAGGCGACGAAACGCGCGCGGCAGAGGCCATGCAAACCCACCTGCAGAGCGTGTCGGACACCCTGTCGCGAGCTGATCCGGCGCCCTGACCCGGGGTGGTTATCCAGCCTTTGACAACGCCGGACCTGCATCGCGCCAGCCCGGCAGCGTCTGATCCAGAAATGCTATCACTTCGGTCAGCCCGGCAGCATCCAGCGCCACCTGCATCTGGCGAAGCACCCGGGGCAGGAAGTGCAGGTAGCCGGGTTTGCCGTCGCGCTGATGCAGGCGCAGGAACACGCCGGCAATGCGGGTATGGCGCTGCGCTCCCAGCAGGTGATAGCGCCGGGTGATCGCATCAGCGCCCCCGGCGCTCTCCGGCGCGGCGGCGATGTAGCGTTCAAGCATTGCCTGCTCCAACCCCGGTTCCAGATCGCGGCGCGCATCCTGCAATAGCGATACAAGATCGTATTCCGCAGGACCGGTCACGCCGTCCTGAAAATCCAGCAGTCCGCAGCGGCGCACTCCGTCGCGTTCGCTGAGCTCCATCAGGTTGTCGACGTGAAAATCGCGCAGCACCAATGTGCGCGGGCCATCCAGCACCGCAGCTAGCGGCTCCCGCCACAAATCGCGGAACTCCGCGTCGAACGCCTCCGGTTCGATGTCCGGGCGCAGCGTCGGCGCGAACCAGTGGGAAAAGATCGACAATTCCTCCAGCAGGGTCGCCAGATCATACGCTGGCACCTGCACCGATGCGGCCTGCGGATGATGGTGCAGGTGCAACAGAGCATCCACCGCGAGGGCATAGAGCATGCTCTCGTCCCGCCCGGCAGCCAGCTGCACGCTATAGGTCTGGGTCCCGAAATCTTCGATCAGGGCCAGGCCGGTGTCCGGATCGGCGCCAAAGACCTGCGGCGCGCTCAAGCCCAGTTCTGTCAGATGCTGCGCGAGAGACACGAAACCGGCAAACCCCGCCGGATCACTCGGATCCTGCATCAGCATCCTGCCGCGCCCCTCAAGCCGCATATACCGCCGCGCCGAAGCATCGCCAGGCAAGGGCAGCAGGGTTGCATCCGTCTCTCCCTGCTTGGCCAGAAAGTCGGCGATGGTGGGATCCTGCTGAACGGAGGCAGAGGGCGGGGAAGACATCATAGGCAGGGCACCTTGCAGCAACAAAGGACGTGGGCCACAGGTCTGGAGGATTTTCGCCGCCCCGTCCAGCCATGCCGCCCGATATGCGTGGTCAACCCCTAGCCCTGTTTCACAAGCCCGTTCACAAAGCGCCGCACCAGCGGCGCCACCACAAGCACCACGCAGAAGGCCACAGGCCAGCTATAGAGCCAGGAGGTCAGCCAGGCCTGCGCGCTGAAACCGCGCGTCCTGAGCGTTGCCACCATAATCACGATGCCCGACATGATCCCGGACAACAGGAAGCCAAACAGAACAGGCGCGAAACGGGCGGGCAGCATGGAAGACTCCTTGTTCACATTCCGGCAGGAATATGTGGCAGGGAGCAACCAATTGCCAGACCGGGGCGCGGGATCGTAATCCCGCGTGAACGCACCTGGAGAATTCTGGTCAAAAAACGCTCAGAGCATCCAGCCGAGACTGTCTTCGGTGCGCAGGGTCGAAGGCGTGTATTCCGCGCTGACCCAACCTTTATAGCCGCTGTCGTCGATGGCGGCGAAAAGCTCTTCGAAGTCGACGGGACCGGTGCCCGGCTCACAGCGCCCGGGTGCGGCGCCGATCTGCACGTGCACCACATGTTCCTTGAAGGTCTCCCAGACCTTCAGCGCATCGCCGTGGATCATCTGGGCGTGATAGGCATCGTACTGCAGCCCCACGTTCGGCCGGTTCACCGCCTGCAGAACCTCAGCCGCCAGATTGTAGTCGTTCAGGAAGTAGTTCGGCTGGTCCCCGACATTCAGCGGTTCGATGGTGAACTGCTGCGTCGGCGCGCGATCCGCGGCCCACTGCAGGTTCTGGATGAAGGTCTGTTTCGCCAGATCGCCCGTCGCATAACCGGCCATGATGTGAATGGCGCCGGGGCGCAGGATCTCGGCGTAGCGCAGCACCCGGCGGATATCGCGCTGATACCGTTCCCCGCCGCCCGGCAGCGCAGCATAGCCGGGCATACCGCCAGTGTAATTCGGCGGCGGCGCGTTCATCAGCAACAGTTCCAGCCCGTTCGACACCAGCGCCCGCTGGGTTTCCTTGGCCGCCAGTTCATAGGGAAACAGGATCTCAACCGCGTCGAACCCGGCCTTGGCCGCCGCTGCGAACCGTTCAAGATAGGGCAACTCAGCAAAGAGCATTGAGATATTCGCGGCAAACCTTGGCATCGGAGCTCCTGTCGTTTGCCGCAGATTTAAGGCCTCGCAGACTCGGCGCCAAGGGCGGGAAAACGGTGCATTAAACGCAACCGCCACAATATTGCCACAAAATCGACTCTATTTTACCCAAAATGCCAGAACCTGCTAACGATAGCTTAATTCGCACCCTGGCGACGCGCCGGAAAGGCGAGAGTTCTGGGGCAGTTTCAGCCTTGATCCAGCTCTGCCGATGGAATGACCGGGAAGAATTCGCCAGATGACCACAGGCCGAACCACCCGTCATGATGGCTACCCAGTTCGACCAGCCGGTAAAAGCTCTTGCGATCGATCAGTGCCTCAAGCCCGGCCCGGATCATCACGTAAGGCGACGGCTCACCAGTCTCGGGATCCCGCACCACCCGGATCGGATGGTCCGGCCCGGCCACGGCGCTGTCGCCGACATGAGTGGTGAAGGTCAGCACCTGATCCTCTCCCGCGCCGGAGGCTTCGAAATCGACTGCCACGAAAGGCGCATCATCGACGGTGATTCCGACCTTTTCGACCGGCGTCACCAGGAAATACTTGTCGCCTTCCCGCTTCAGGATCGATGAAAAAAGCCGCACCAGCTCAAACCTGCCGATGGGGGTCCCAAGGTAGAACCAGGTTCCGTCACGGGCGATGCGCATGTCCAGATCGCCACAAAACGGCGGGTTCCACAGGTGGACCGGCGGCAAACCCTTGCCTTTCTTGGCCGCAGTGGCTGCGGCTGCTATGCCGTCGGCTGTCGGTGTCACGATGTTTTGTCCGCTCATTGTTTTTGCCATTTCCGTTGGGCGAGATACACTAAGACCATATATGCGCCGTGAAAGGAAAGTCATGTCCGAACCCGATGATCTGCTGGCCGACATCGAAGCGCTCGAAGCCAAGCTGCAACAGGCGCGGGAGTCGATCACCCGCCGTTTTATCGGCCAGGAGCGGGTCGTGGACCTGACCCTTGCCACTCTTTTGTGCGGCGGTCACGGGCTGCTGGTCGGACTGCCAGGTCTGGGCAAGACCCGGCTGGTGGAAACCCTGTCGACGGTGATGGGGCTGGATGGCAACCGGATCCAATTCACCCCTGACCTGATGCCGGCGGATATCCTCGGCTCGGAGGTGCTGGACACCGCCGCCGATGGCAGCCGCGCCTTCCGTTTCGTGCCGGGGCCGGTGTTCTGTCAGCTCTTGATGGCGGATGAGATCAACCGCGCCAGCCCACGGACCCAATCGGCGCTGCTGCAGGCGATGCAGGAACGCACGGTGACCGTCGCGGGTGAAGACCGGCCGCTTGGCACGCCCTTTCACGTGCTGGCCACCCAGAACCCGATCGAGCAGGAAGGCACCTATCCCCTGCCCGAAGCGCAGCTGGACCGCTTTCTGTTCCAGATCGACGTGCAATACCCCGACCGCAAGACCGAGCGGGACATCCTGCTGGCCACCACTGGTGCAAGCGAGGCCGAGGCGCATCAGGTCTTTACCGCCGATGAGTTGATCGCCGCCCAAAACCTGCTGCGGCGCATGCCGGTGGGCGACTCGGTGGTCGAGATGATTCTGGACCTGGTCCGCGCCTTCCGCCCCGAAGAACCGGGCGCCTCGCAGCGCGTCGTCGATACGGTCGCCTGGGGTCCGGGGCCGCGCGCAGCGCAGGCCCTGATGCTGGCGGTGCGCGCCCGCGCCCTGCTGCAGGCCCGGCTGGCGCCCAATGCCGAGGATGTGATCGATATGGCCCGGCCAGTTCTGACCCACAGGATGCAGCTCAACTTCTCGGCCCGCGCGCGGGGTGACAGCCTAGCCGATCTGATCGACAGCACCGCTGCCGAGCTGACCCGCACCGGAGCCGCCGCGTGACCCAACCCGCCGCCTCTGACGCGTCTTCTCCCGTCGCCCCGGCCGCAGATCTGCGCCACCGGGCCGAAGGGGAGGCCAGCGCCCTGCCGCCGCTTCTGGTCGATGCGCAGATGCTGGCAGGTGCTGTCCTTTTGGGGGAACACGGGCGGCGGCGCGCCGGAACCGGCGATGATTTCTGGCAATACCGTCCCCTGCAACAGGGCGACAGCCGCCGCATGATCGACCATCGGCGTTCGGCCCGGGGCGATGTGCAATTCGTGCGCGAACGGGAATGGCAGATCGCCCAGACGGTGCATGTCTGGACCGATCTTGGTGCCTCGATGCGGTTTTCCTCCGGCCCCGAATTGCCGCAAAAGATCGACCGCGCGCGCCTGCTGGCGCTGGCGGTGTCGGTCCTGATGCTACGCGGCGGCGAACGCGTGGGCCTCACTGGCGGTAGATTGCCCCCGCGCAGCGGCAAGGCGCAGATCCTGCGTCTGGCCGAGATGCTGAGCCGCGAGGACGACGCCGATTACGCACCACCCGAGCACCGCGCCATGGTGCCCCATGCCCGCGCCCTGTTCATCTCCGATTTCCTTGGCCCCTTTGACGAACTGCAGCTGGCGCTGAGCAAGGCCGCCGACCGCGGCGTGCGCGGGGTGCTGTTGCAGGTTCTGGACCCAAGCGAGGAAAGCTTTCCCTTTGCCGGGCGTACCCGGTTTCATAGCATGACCGGCGGGCTGGTGCATGAAACGCTGAAGGCCTCGGCATTGCGTGACCGCTATCTGGACCGCATGGCCGAACGGCGCGACGCGCTGGAAGCGCTGTGCCGCACCGCAGGCTGGCGGCTGGGTCTGCATCACACGGGTGACAGCGCCCAGGCTGCGCTGATGTGGCTCTATCACGCGCTGGAAAGGTCCTCCGCATGACCCTGATTGCCGGTATCGGATTTGCCTATCCCTGGCTGCTGCTGGGCCTGCTGGCTCTGCCGATCCTGTGGCTGTTGCTGCGCGCTGTGCCGCCTGCACCGCGGCGGCAGGCCTTTCCTGCCGTGACCTTGCTCTTGGGCCTTGGCGATGACGAAAGCCTGTCCGACCGCACGCCCTGGTGGCTGTTGCTGCTGCGGATGCTGGCGCTGGCGGCGGCAATCATCGGTCTCGCCGGTCCGGTGCTGAACCCGGAAGAGCGCGACAGCGGCAGCGGGCCGCTGCTGGTGGTGCTGGATGCGACCTGGGCCGGGTCTGATGGCTGGGAAGAAACCCGCGATCAGATCACCGCGCGGCTGGAGGAGGCCGGGCGCAGCGACCGCACCGTCGCCGTCCTGCGGCTGAGCGATCCGCAACCGCTACAATTCCTTGCGGCCAGCGACTGGGCTCGGCAGGTCGCCGGCCTCACCCCCAATCCCTGGCAACCGGCCCCGGATCAGGTGGATCAGGCACTTACGCATATTGCCGAAGCCACAGAAGGCTTTGACACGCTCTGGTTCAGCGATGGATTGGACTATCCCGGGCGGGAGCAGCTGACCGAGGCGCTGTCGGACCGCGGCGCCCTGCAGGTGCTGGAACAGCCCGGCGCCGCCTTTGCGCTGGCACCGCCTAGCTATGCCGATGGCGCGCTGGAGCTGACGGTGGAGCGCAGCCTGCCCGGCCCCGCACTGGATATGCTAGTGCAGGCCCGGGGCCGCGATCCCGGCGGCACCCTGCGCAGCCTCGCTCAGGCCACCGCCCGTTTCGATGCAGGCGCCACAAACGCCAGCGTCCGCCTATCCTTGCCGTCCGAGCTGCGCGCCCGGATTACCCGGTTTGAACTGGCAGGCCAGCGCAGCGCCGGGGCCGTGGCCCTGGCCGATGACGGGTTGCGCCGCCGCGAGGTCGCGCTGATCGCCTCGGAAAGCGAAGACGAGGGCCTCGCGCTGCTGTCGCCGCTGCACTACCTCCGTCAGGCACTGGCGCCCACGGCGGACCTGCTGGAAGGCGCGCTCAGCGATCTGCTGCCCGCCAATCCCGATGTGATCATCCTTGCCGATGTCGCCCGCCTGCCCCCGGCGCAGGAACAGGCGGTGATCGACTGGGTCGAGGAAGGCGGGCTGCTGGTGCGCTTCGCCGGCCCACGGCTGGCCGCCAGCGATACCGCACGCAGCGAGGAAGAACCGTTGATGCCAGTGCGTCTGCGCCTTGGCGGACGCAGCATCGGCGGCGCCATGAGCTGGGGTGAGCCAAAGACGTTGGCGCCTTTCGAGGATGACTCTCCCTTTGCCGGGCTGCGCACGCCAGAAGAAGTCACCGTCTCGGCGCAGGTGGTGGCCCAGCCGGACCCATCCCTTGCCGACCGCGTGATCGCCGCCCTTGGCGATGGCACTCCGCTGGTCACCCGCAAGCCGCTGGGGCAGGGGCAGGTGGTGCTGTTCCATGTCACCGCCAATGCCGAATGGAGCAGCCTGCCGCTCTCAGGCCTGTTCGTGCAGATGCTGGAACGGCTAGCGGTTTCTTCGGCTGTCGGCACGCCCGAGGCAACCAGCCTGGAAGGCACGGTCTGGCGGCCTGTTTCGGTGCTGGATGGATTTGGCCGCAGCCGCGAGGCAGGCACCCTGCCCGGTGTGCAAGGGCCTGATCTGGTCGCCGCCCCGGCAGGCCCGGCGCTGCAGCCCGGCCTTTATGATGGCGGCAATCAGACCCTCGCACGCAACGTGCTGCGCGCGGGCGATAGCCTGACGGCGGCGTCCTGGCCTGCCTCGGTTCCGGTTTCCGGCTACAGCGCGGCGCAGGAGCGCCCGCTTGGCGGCGCCTTGCTGGGGCTTGCCCTTGTGCTGCTGGCGCTTGATGTGCTGGCGACCCTGCTGGTCTCTGGCCAACTGGCGCAACTGCGGCGCAGCACCGCCCTTGTCCCCTTTCTGGCAGCAGCCGCTCTGGCACTTGGCGCCCTGTCGCCACGCCCAACCCTGGCGCAGGAAAGTGGCGCCGCCGATCCGGTCGCGCTGGCCGCCGAGCTGACGCTGGCCCATGTGCTGACCGGCAATGCAGAGGTAGACCGTATCGCCCGAGCCGGTCTGCAGGGCCTGTCGGACACGCTGTTCTTCCGCACCTCGGTCGAGCCATCAACGCCAGCAAGCGTCGATCTGGAACGAGACGAGCTGGCGTTCTTCCCGCTGCTTTACTGGCCGGTGACGGCGGATCAGAAAATGCCCTCGGCCGCGGCCTATACAAGACTCAACGCCTATCTGCGCAGCGGTGGTATGATCCTTTTTGACACCCGCGACGCCGATCTGACCGCTGTCGGCGCCACCAGCCCCGAAGCGCGACGCCTGCAACAGCTGGCGCTGGGGCTCGATATTCCGCCGCTGGAGCCGCTGCCGCCGGACCACGTGCTGACCCGCACTTTCTACCTGCTACAGGACTTCCCCGGCCGCCATCCGCGCGGCCCGCTTTGGGTCGAAGCCGCGCCGCCCGATGCAGAGCAAGACGAAGGCATCCCCTTCCGCACGCTTAACGACGGGGTGACGCCGGTGGTGATCGGCGGCAACGATTGGGCCTCGGCCTGGGCGGTGGACAGCAATGGCCGCCCACTGCGCCCGGTCGGGCGCGGCTATGCCGGTGAGCGTCAGCGCGAGCTGTCGCTGCGCTTTGGCGTCAATCTGGTGATGCATGTGCTGACCGGCAATTACAAATCCGATCAGGTCCATGTTCCGGCACTGCTGGAACGGCTGGGGCAATAGGGGCCACGACGATGACGCAGACGATCCTGTTCGACCCGCTGCTGCCCTGGCCCGTGATCTGGGCGCTCACCGCCGTGACGGTGCTGGGCCTAGCGCTGGCCATCTGGGCGCGGATGCGCGGCTGGCTGCTGCGCGCGGGCGCCGCCCTTGGCCTGCTGGCAATGCTCGCTGGGCCAGTGGTGCAGAACGAAAACACCGCCCCCTTAAGCGATATCGTGGTGGTGGTCGCCGATAAAACCGCCAGCCAGAGCCTGCCTGCCCGGCCCGAGCAGATGGCCGAGGCCGAAGAAGAGCTGAGACAGGCGCTAGAGGCCCGCCCCAATACCGAAACGCGCTGGATCACCCTGCCGGATGCCGCCGATGACAGCGGCACCGCCCTGATGCAGGCGGTTTCCGATGCGCTGGCCGATGCACCGCGTGGCCGGATCGCCGGGATCATCGCCCTGTCGGACGGTCAGATCCACGATGCCGATCAGGCCCCCGACCTGCCTGCGCCGCTGCACCTGTTGCTGACCGGCAAGGACAACGACTGGGACCGCCGCCTTGTGGTGCGCAACGCGCCCGCCTTTGGCATCATCGGAGAACCCGTCACCCTGACGCTGCGGATCGAGGATCAGGGCGCCGCGCCCGACGCCGCCGCAACCGCGCCGCTGGAAATTGCGATCGATGGCGCCGAGCCGAAACGGTTCACCCTGCCGGTCGGTGTCGATTTCGAACTGCCCATCGCCCTGCCGCATGGCGGGCGCAACGTGATCGAATTCTCGGTACCCGAAGCTGCCGGAGAGCTGACCACCCGCAACAACACGGCGCTGATCCAGATCAACGGCGTGCGGGACCGCCTGCGCGTGTTGCTGGTGTCCGGAGAACCGCACCCCGGCGGGCGCACATGGCGCAACCTGCTGAAATCGGATAGCTCGGTGGACCTGGTGCATTTCACCATTCTGCGCCCGCCGGAAAAACAGGACGGGGTGCCGGTGGATGAGCTGAGCCTCATCGCCTTTCCCACGCGCGAATTGTTTCTGGAGAAGATCGACGATTTCGACCTGATCATATTTGACCGCTACAAACGACGCGGCATCTTGCCTGCGATTTATCTCGACAATGTGGCCGATTACGTGGCCAAGGGCGGCGCCGTTCTGATCGCGGCGGGGCCGGATTTCGCCAGCGCCGCCAGCATCTACCGCAGCCCCCTGTCGGTGGTCCTGCCCGCCAGCCCCACGGCGCGGGTCTTTGAACAGCCCTATCTGCCCCAGGTCACCGATCTTGGCGCCCGCCACCCTGTCACCTCGGGACTGAAACGAGAGAGCACAGACGGGACGTGGGGCCGCTGGCTGCGCCAGATCGATCTGCAGGAACCGCAGGGACATGTTCTGATGGAGGGGGTCGAGGACCGGCCGCTGCTGGTGTTGAACCGCGAAGGCGAGGGACGCGTGGCGCTGTTGGCCTCGGATCATGCCTGGCTCTGGAGCCGGGGCTATGAAGGCGGCGGGCCGCAGCTGGAACTGCTGCGCCGCCTTGCCCACTGGATGATGAAAGAGCCGGAGCTGGAGGAAGAGGTTCTGACCGCCGAGGCCACCGGCCAGAAGATGCAGATCACCCGGCGCACGCTGCAGGACAGCATCGGCGCCGTCACCATCACCGCGCCGGATGGGTCCGAGACGGTGCTGGACCTGCAGGAACGGGCGCCGGGCGTCTGGCAGGGCAGCTATACAGGCGCCGAGATCGGCCTGTACCACCTCAGCGAAGGCGAGGCCTCTGCCGTCATCGGGCTGGGTCCGGCGGCGCCCCGGGAGTTCGGCGAAACCGTCGCCACCGGCGAGGTGCTGCGCCCGGTGGTCGCCACAGCGCGGGGCGGTATCCTGCGGCTGGACGACGGTCTTCCGCGCCTGCGCGATGTGCGCGAGAGGCGCCCGGCCGCCGGACGTGGCTGGATCGGTCTGACCCCGCGCGAGGCCTATGAAACCCTGTCGGTGTCACAGCATCCGCTGCTGCCTGCCTGGCTGGTGCTGCTGGTTATTGCCGCGCTGATCACCGCAGGCTGGCTGCGCGAAGGACGCGGCTGACCCCGGCCGCAGATCTGCCGTCAGTCGATTTCGATCGCGGCCCGGGCCGAGCGGCCCGCCGCATCAAGCACCACCAGATCGGAAAAACCAAGGCTGGGACTGGGGATTTCGAACTCCCGCGCCTGCTGCCCCTGCAGCACCGGTTTTCCATCCGCCAGCACCACGAAAGGCGCAGTGCCGCCGCGCAATTTGACCGGCAGCCCGCCGCCCTCCAGCGCCAGCCGGGCGCCATTCGGGGGGAACAGCATCTGCGGCGCATTCTCTGCCGGTTCGAATACCGCGTCCCGTGCCCGGAACCGGCGCAGCGGCGCGGGCAATTCCGCCGCCGACAGGATCAGGGTCGCGGCGGGCGGCGGTGGCAGCGCGTCAAAATCGGGTTTCAGCAGACCAAAGGCCTCGAACAGCACCGGCGCTGCCAGATCACCGCCAAAGGCCCCCGGCACCGGCGTTCCATCCGCCCGGCCCATCCAGACGCCGATCACATGGCGTCCGTCCCAGCCCAGCGCCCAGGCATCGCGGTGACCATAGGACGTGCCGGTCTTATAGGCCAGAACACCGGCCCGTGCCCCGGGTGGCGGCGCCAGCCCGCGCAGCACATCGCTCAGCTGCCAGGCCGCCACGTCCGATATCATCCGGGGGCGATCCTGCTGCGACGCCCCCCGCTGCACCCGCAGCGCCGGTCCCTGCCCACCCGCGGCCAGCCCGGTATAGATCTGCACCAAATCCTGCAGCGAGGTGCCAAGCCCGCCAAGGCTGATCGCCAGCCCCGGTTTGCCACCGCCGGGCAGCCGGGGGCTGGCACCGCCCCGGCGCAGGGCCGCCATCAGATGTGCCGCCCCCAGCTCGCGGGTCAGCTTTACCACCGGGATATTCAGGGACAGCTGCAACGCCTCGCGCACCCGCAGATCGCCACGAAAGACACCATCGAAATTCTGCGGCGCGTAGCCGTCGAAATCCACCGGACCGTCATGGATCAACGTCTCGGGGTGCACCAGCCCGCGATCAAAGGCCAACCCGTAGACCAGCGGTTTCAGCGTCGAGCCCGGAGAGCGCAGCGCCTGTGTCATATCGACAAACCCCTGCCGCCCCTGATCGACGTAACCGGGGGATCCGACCGAGGCGAGCACCTCTCCGCTCTGGTGATCCACCACCATCAGCGCCGCCGAGAGCCGCGCGCCGCTGCGCCGCGCCGCCGCCTGTACCAACTGCTCCATCCGCTGTTGCAGATCGGCCTGCACCGTCAGGGACAGGCGCCGGGCGCCGGGATTTGCGGACAGGGCGCGGTCAGCCAGATGCGGTGCCAGCCGGGGCATCGCAGCCATCTGCCGGGGCAGGCGCGCCTGGGTTGCGATCTCGGCGCTTTCGCTGTCCAGAACACCATCAGCAACCATCCGCGACAGCACCTGCGCGCGTGCTTGTCGCGCGGCCTTGGGCGCCCGATCCGGGCGGCGGCTTTCCGGGGATTGCGGCAGCGCCACCAGCAACGCCGCCTCTGCAGCCGTCAACCTTCGCGGTTCCTTGCCCAGCCAGACGTAACTGGCGGCCCGCAGCCCTTCGATATTGCCGCCATAGGGCGCATGGGTGAGGTAGAGCCTCAGGATCTCTGCCTTGCTGAGGCGTCGCTCCAGCGCCAAGGCCACCCGGATCTGCCGCAGCTTGCCGGACCAGCGCCCGGTCGAGCCATCCTCTAGCAGACGCGCCAGCTGCATCGTCAGCGTCGAGCCGCCCGAAACCACCCGGCCATGCCACAGCGCCTGCCCACCCGCACGCATCAGTGCCAGAACATCCACCCCCGGATGCGACCAGAACCGGCGATCCTCATAGGCGATCAGCATCTCGGTGAACCGGGGATCCACCTGATCGAGCTGCAATGCCATGCGCCAGATGCCATCCCCAACCGGGTAGACCCGCAACAGGCGGTCCTCGCGGTCCATTACCTCGACCGAGGTTTCGGCAAGGGTCAGCGGCAACTCGGTATCGGCGACCCAGTCGTCGAACAGACGCCAGCCGATGCCCAGCAGCAGTGCCAGCGCGGCAACGGCCCACAGACCCCGCCGCCAGAAGGTCGGACCACGGGCATATTCACCGCGCGCTGACCGAGTGGTAAGCGCGCGCAAGTATGCCCGCCAACTGCCGGTCACCGGATCTGCACGCGGCCTGCGGCGGTGCGGGCGCGGTAGGCCGGACGGTACATATCCTCGACCGAAGCTGCCGGGTGATGGAAGCTGCCCGGCGTCACAGCCCGCGTGACATAGGCCAGCGTCACGGTTTCGGTGCCGCCGATATCTACCGCTGCCAAGAAGCGGTCAGAGCGGAACTCTGCATGGGTTGCCTGATCCAGCTTCAGCCAATCGAGATCGCGCAGATCGCCCGAGCGCAACAGGTTCGGATTGTCGATCTCAAACCCCGCCGGAAGCGGATCATCCACCATCAGCCGGGCACCGGTGCCTTCATGCGGCACTACGCTCAGCACGGTCACGAAACGCGCCCCGGTTTCAAAGCTCAGCTCCGCGATCGGTTCGCCCTCCAGCGTGTAATAGCTGCGGTTCAGCGTGTAGCCATAGCCGCCCGCCTCGGGAGCGACTACGGGCACGCCAAGGGTTGTCAGGGTGATCTCGGTGCTGCGTCCCGAAACTGCTGAAATGGATTTCCCCGTGGCTGCGGCGCTGCCATCCAGCACCTCGACGAAAGGTCCGGCAACGCTTTGACCATTGACCAGAAGACCGCTGTCTTCGGGGCTGGAGACCAACGCCTGCGCCGCCAGCAGAGTCCATGCGGCCTCCTGCGTGGACATCCGGCTGCCATCCTCGGTCACCCGGGCCATCAGGTATTCCTGACTGACCGCTGCGCTTCCGGCCTCACTTGCCAGCGCCAGGACCGCGGCGGCATCACGGCGATGGGTGCCGTAGTCGACCCGCCAGACCGGGGTTTCCGCGCCGCTGCGGCCCAGCATCTGCGCCGCCCGCCCGAACATGCGGTCGGCGCGGGGTTGATCGCCATAGGCCCCCAGCGCAGCGCCTAGCTGCGCCGCCGCCAGCGGGGTGGCGAAATCGCCTGCCTTCACATCCGCATAGTAGCGCAGATCGCCCATGGCGGCGGCCCCTTCGCGGGCCAGCACCATCAGCGCATAGGCAATGTCCTCGCCTCCATTGTCGAAATCGGGGGCGTAGTTGATCCGGTTGCGCAGGTTGTCCATCGCCTGGGCAAAGGCCTGATCGGGCACCGCATAGCCCTGCGCCCGGGCGCGGGACAGGAAATCGCTGGCATAGGCATCAAGCCAGAAATCACCGCTTTCGGCGCGCCACAGGCCAAAGGCACCGTTGCTGGCCTGCCGCGTCAGCACCTTGCGGATCGCCGCATCAATGCGCGCCTTCACAGCCGGTCCATTGCCCAGACCCGCCGCCTCGGCCACCGAAGAGAGGTAAAGCAGCGGCATCGCCGTCGAGGTCACCTGCTCGGTGCAGCCATAGGGGTAGCGATCCAGCTGCGCCAGAAGGCCGGGCACATCGAACTTGGCCAAAGGCCCGGCAGAAAGCACCGCCCGCGCCGAACCGGGCCGCAGCCCGGCAAAGACATCGGCGCTGAACTGGAAACTGTCGCCGCCCGACAGCCGGAAGCGTCGGGTCTGCGCCACGACGGGATCATTGGCCCGCACCGGCATTCGCAGCCGCTGCACCAACGGCAGCCCGGCAGGCGTCGTCAGGGTCAGCTCAATCTCGGGATCGCCCACAGCCTGCGCCGTCAGCGGCAATTCGAGCACCGCCTTGCCCTGCTCGGTCAGCGTCACCGCGCCCGGAAGGGGGCCAAGCTCCAGCCCCGTGCCGATGGCGCGCGCCGACAGGGCCATCTCGCCCGCCGGTCCATCGGCATGCACGATCTCGATCCGGGCGCGACTGCTATCGCCCGGCGCAAGAAAACGCGGCACAGTCGCGGTCACCACCACCGGATCACGCACCAGCATGTCTGCCTCGGCCTGCCCGACCGCACGCTTTGACCAAGCCACTGCCATCAGCCGTACGGTGCCGTTGAAGGCAGGCAGATCGACCGGGAACAGCGCCTCGCCATTGGCGTCCAGCTGCAAGGGGCCAGAGAAGACCGCCACAAGATCCTGCGTCGGCGGTGGCGATTGCATGCGCATGCCGTTATCCGCATCACCGCCCGAACGTACCTGCCCCATCGCGCCATTTCCGGGATCAATCAGACGCCCGTAAAGATCGCGCAGCTCCATCCCCAGCCGCCGCTGGCCGTGGTAATGCGCAGAGGGATCGGGGCTTTTGAAACCGGTGAGGTTGAGAATGCCGAGATCAACAGCGGCAACCGTTAGCCAGACCTCTTCCCCCGCGGCAGCCCCATCGACCCGGACCCGGGCCATTTCGGTGCCGCGCGGACGGGCGACCTCAGGCACATTGATAGCAACCGACAGCTCCTGCCCCGGCTGGCTCACGCTGGCATGCGCCAGACCCAGCGCCCGCGCCGGTGTCCGGCTGGCCTTGCCGGTAACGGGCTGCAGCACGGTTGCCGTCACATAGGCGCCACTGCCCCAGGCTTCGGTCACTGTGAGGGGGATCGTGCTTTCGCCTGCGGGCACTTCGACGGCCATGCGGTCAATCAGGTGGTTCGACACCACCGAGATCAGCGCCGTTCCCCCAGCCCGGGGTACGATACGCAGACGGGCGGTATCGCCGGGCTGATAGCTTTCCGCATCCAGCGACAGTTCCAGCCGGTCCGGGGTCGCGGCGCTATCCGCCGGGGCATACCAACCTGCATAGAAATCCAGCGCCGCCGTCACCGGCGTGCCATCCAGACGCTCGATCACCAGCTCATACCGGCCCCACTCCACCGGCTCGGACAGGTTCACCGGTTCCTGCCCCAGCGTTGTCTCGCCGGTGGCGATGCGGGTGCGGCGGGTGGTCGGCTCCCAGTTCCAGTTGCCGTAAAGCTGATACCACTGATAGCGCGTTTCGACCCGGTTCAGGGTCCATTTCACCTGCATCGGCAGAGGGCTGAGATCAGGACTGAGGGCGATCACCTCGAAACCGGCTTCACTGCCCTCGCCCACCACATCATCGAACAGGGGGCGGATGCCGATCACCGGGGTTGCGGGCCGCACCGGCAGGGTCAGCTCGCGCTCAACCGGGCGGGCCGCGCCATCCATGACGCGGGTCACGATGGTCGCCTGCATCGGTTTGCCCATCGTCGCCGCCGCTGGCAGCGACACCACGACCGAGGCCTGCCCCGCCGCATCCGTCTTGTCTCCGCCGAAATAGGAACGCTGCGGGCTGCCCGGCGCGTCATAGCGACCAAAGCGATAGCCGGGCCACGCCGCAACCGTGTCGCTGGCGCTGAGCCGCAGATCGCCGTCGATGGTCAGCCCCGACCCCGGCGCGCCAAACAGATAGCGGGCCGAGATATCAAGCTGCGCCGCCTCGCCCGGCAACAGTGCCGCAGCATTCGCGACAGTCTGTGTGAAGTCGATCCGTTCAGGCAGGAAATCCTCGACCAGGAGCTGCCGGGTGGCCAGCGCAGGGGCCTTGGGATCCGTTTTCAGGTCCAGACGCCAGGTGCCGCGCGGCGCGGACTGACCGATCGGTAGGTTGAACACATGCCCCCCGGCCTGTCCGCCGTCTGATACCTGACGGCTATACTCGACCCCATCGGGGCGGTGCAGGATTGCGGTCAGCGGCAGATCGGTGATGGCGCGGGCACCGCTGTCGCGGGTCAGGGCGGTGACATGGATCACCTCCCCGGCCCTGTAGGCACCACGATCCGTCGCCAGGAAGACATCCACCGGCCCCGGCGCGGGACGACCTTCGACCCCGCGATCCGACAGATCGAATGCTGCATCCTTCAGAGATAGAAAAGAAAAATCTTCTTCCCCCTGCTGCGCCATGACCATTGCCGGGGCAGCGGCGCCGCGCCCGCGCGACAGGCCCGGATCAAACCGGACATAGCCAGTGGCATCGGTCCGCGCCGTGGCTAGAACCGCGTTTGCATTTGAAATCAGCGTCACTTCGACATCCGCACGCGGCTTGGCGTCGGTGAGACCCTGCACCTGAACATGCAGCCCGTCCGCGCCGGACATGGTGCTGAGGCCCAAGTCCGTCAGCACAAACCATTGGGTCGCGCCGGGGTCCTCATACGGGTCGGCGCCGGGCACACGGGCCGTCAGCGCATAAATCCCTACCGCTTGGTCAGCCAACACATCGACAAGAGGAATCCGGGTGGTCATGTCCTGGTTCAGCGAATCCTGAACGCTGGCCGTACCGGTCCAGACCTCCTGCCCGATGTCCGAGGCAAAGTATTCATCCTGCCAATGGGACAGCGGGCGGCCGAAATAACCTTCCTGCAAGGTGCGCAGCAGGTTGCGGTCGCTGACCTGCCGCAGTTGCAGCGCGACTTCGCGCAGGTTCACGGTCTCCACCGGCAGCGCCACCTGATCAGATTTCGCCAGCACATAGGCCCGGCCTGGGAAACGGACCGATGGAGTTCTGTCACGCACGTAATGGGTCAGTTCGACCTCTTTGCTCAGGACCTCACCACTGGCAGCAGGCAGACCGCGCCGCAAAGCGATTCGGTAACGCTCGCCATGTTCGGCGCCATCAAGGCAAAGCTGGCGGCCACTGGCTTCGGCAGCCAGTTCGGCCCCGGCCCCCTTGACGTAATCGCCATAATCCACACTGCTGCGAGCCAGATCTTCGGAGAACTCCACGCAGATACGCGGCGTGGCGCTGTCGCTTTCTACCGTGCTGTCGGTGACGCGGAAGCCATATTTTCCGATAGCCTCATCCAGCAGCGCCGCAGTGTCGGCACGAGGCGCAAGATCCTGCGCCAGACGCAGCACCGAAAGCATGTCGCGGCCACGCCCCAGACTTTCCAGCGCCCGCCCGGCCGTCACCAAAGCCTCGGCCTGCAAAGGCGCGGCCTCGGCCCGCAGATATCCGTTCAACGCCGCAGCCAGCGCCTGCTGGCGTTTGGCGTTCTTGTTCTGCTTGCTCTGGTCTGCGATTCGCAGCCACAGGGCGGAAACCTCGGTCCACAGGGCCGGATCATCGTTCACAGCGACTGCCGCGCTGAGCCAGCCAAGCGCGCTTTGCACCCCGCCTGACCGCGCCTGACCGCGCCCGGCGCGGATCATATCCTCCAGGGTTTCACCGCGCGATGGGTAGCGCAGACCAATCTCCCGGGCCTGCCGCAATGCCGCCTGCAGATCGGCGGGGCGCAGACGATCCAGCCGCCCTGCCCGTTGGGAGGCCGCCGCCTGCTGCGCCGCAGATATTGGGCGTTTCAGCGCCGAAATCGCACCGGTGTAGGGCGTGGCCTCTTTCATTTCGGACTTTGGAAAACAGGCGTTTGCCTTGTTGTTATAAGAAAATCCGGCGCAGGCCTGCTGCGCGCTGCAGGCCCTTTGGCAGGCGTTCAGATCCGTATCGAAAAGGGCCTGCAGATCGGATCCGTAATAGTCAGTATCCGCAAAGGACTGGTACCGCACCTGTGGCAAAACGGGATCCGGCCCCGCCTGCACCGACGCAGCAAGAAAACCGAGAAATGAAAGCAAAACAATAAGAAACCGATCCAACATGGCACCCTCCGAACTGAGGTTAAGCTTGCACGCACTTAACGCCATAGCAAGGTTTCCCGTCGTAACACCAATCATGGCCAATTTGCCGCCCGAGTTCAGGCTCGGAGTAAACACGCCATTTAATTGAGGATGGAGCTTGCAGGGATGAACCTTGCCGAGAAACTCGCTGAGGAACGCCGGGCACGCCTGGCGGCAGAGCGGCTGCTTGAACTGAAGCAGGCCGAGCTGACCGCAGCGAATCGCAAACTCGGGCGTCACGCGCTGGCTCTGACCCGGCAGATCGGCGTGACCCAGGCCGAAGTCGCCAACGTGCGCGACGAAAACGCCAAGGTGAAATCCGACCTCAGCATGGCCAACGAAAAGATCGAAAAGGCCGAACGTCGTCTGTGGCATTCGATCCAGGCCTTTCAGGACGGCTTTGCCTTCTTTGATTCCGACAGCAAGCTGATCGGCGCCAACACTGCCTATCTGAACATCTTTGACGGGCTGGAGGAAATCACCCCCGGAGTCTCCTATGTGCGGATCCTTCAGATCCTGACAGACGAAGGTCTGGTCAATACCGAAGAGCTCAAGCCGGATCACTGGCGGTCGATGATGACCGATCGCTGGATGTCCCTGAAACCAGAACCCATCGTGATCCGAATGTGGGACGACCGTTATCTGCGGCTGTTCGATCAGCGCGGACAGGGCGGCGATGTGGTCAGCCTTGCGCTCGATATCACCTCCTCGGTCCGTTACGAGGAAGAGCTGCGGGCCGCCCGCGAACGCGCCGAATCCGCCAACCGCGCCAAATCCGCCTTCCTCGCCAATATGTCCCACGAGATCCGCACGCCGATGAATGGCGTCATCGGCATGGCCGAACTTCTCAGCGACACCGAGCTGAGCGAGGAGCAGCGTCTTTACGCCAATACGATCAAGAACTCAGGCGAAGCGCTGTTGGTCATCATCAACGACGTGCTCGATTACTCCAAGATCGAAGCGGACAAGCTGGCACTGCACCCCGAGGCCTTTGACCTGGAGCGCAGCATCCACGAGGTGGTCATGCTGCTGCAACCCACGGCCCGGGATAAAGGCCTGGCGATGCTGGTGGATTACGACATCTTCCTGCCGACCCGTTTCGTGGGCGATCCCGGCCGTATTCGTCAGGTTCTGACCAACCTGGCCGGCAATGCGCTCAAGTTCACCAAGGAAGGTCATGTCACCCTCCGGGTCACCGGTGTAACCAACCCGGACGAGAACCTGTGCTGGATTCATGTCACCATCGAAGACACCGGCATCGGCATTCCTGCGGAGAAGATCGAGCACATCTTTGGCGAGTTCAACCAGGTCGAGGATGAGCGCAACCGCAAATTCGAAGGCACCGGTCTGGGCCTTGCCATCTCCAAACGCCTGATCGGCATGATGCGCGGCGAGATCTGGGTCGAAAGCGAGGAAGGCCAGGGATCCTGTTTCGGTTTCCGCCTGCCGCTTCCGATTCCGCAAGGGGCGCATACCTCGGTTCCCGAGATGACACCCGGCCTGAAGCGGATCCTGCTGGTCGACGATCTGCAGCTCAACTGCGAAATTCTGCAACGCCAGCTGAAACTGCGCGGCATCGATGTGACCACCGCCCATACCATCGCTGACGCCATGGATGCGATGGCCGCGGACATCGATCTGGTGATCTGTGAACATGGCCTGCCTGGCGGCGGTGGCGTGCAACTGGCCCGCGATCTGCGCGGGGGCAAATGGAACGACGTGCCACTCCTGCTGCTCAGCTCCAACCCGCACACGGTGCAGGACGCCGACGTGGAGGAGCTGAAGCTTGATATTCTGCAAAAGCCCACACCGCGGGATGAACTGTTTGAAAAGCTGAACGAGATAGCCGCCGCCCTGCCCGGCGCGCAGCCTGCTGAAACGGAAGAGGAACTGGGTGCCCCCCCTGGGGCGCTGACCCTGGAAGAGGCCTATGCCGCCGACAATGCCAAAGTGGTGTCCCCCGACGGTGAAGGTGCTGTTCTGGATCAATCCGAAGATCTGGCCTCTACCCCCCGGCAGATGCGGGTTCTGGCCGCCGAGGACAACAAGACCAACCAGCTGGTGTTCCGCAAGATGGTCAAACACCTGAATATCGACCTGCGCTTTGCCAACAACGGCGTCGAGGCCGTGGCAGCCTATCAGGACTTCGAACCGGACCTGATCTTCATGGATATCTCCATGCCGGTGATGGATGGAAAACAGGCCACCATGGAAATCCGCAAGATCGAAGAGGAAACAACCCGTCACGTGCCGATTGTCGCCCTCACCGCGCATGCCATGGCTGGCGATTCCGAAGGCATCCTGGCCGCCGGTCTGGATCACTATCTGACCAAACCCCTGCGCAAGGCGCTGATCCTTGAACGCATCGGTGAATACGCCCCGCAGGATGCGCAGCCTATCGACATAAGCCCCGCCGCCTGACCCGCTGCGACGGCGCCATGCGCTGACATGTTACAGCAGGCATGCGTTGGGCGGACCTCAGCCGCGCAGGAACACCGGCTTGTCCGGTTCCGACAGCTCCGGCTTGTAGGCATAACCTCCGGTATCGAAATCCTTCAGCGCCTCGGCATCGTTCAGACGGTGCTGGATGATATAGCGCGCCATCGCGCCCCGGGCCCGTTTGGCGTAAAAGCTGACAACCTTTGGTGTGTCGTTCTTCATCTCCATGAACACAGGCGTGATCACCTTCGGCTTCAGCGCCTTCAGATCCACCGCGCCAAAATATTCTTGGCTGGCACAGTTCACCAGAATATCGCTGCCTGTTTCTTCGGCCTGACGGTTCAGGGCTTCGGCGATCTGGCTGCCCCAGTATTCATAAAGGTTCTTGCCGCGTGCGTTTTTCAGCCGCGAGCCCATCTCCAACCGGTAGGGTTGCATCCCGTCCATCGGCCGCAGCACCCCGTAAAGGCCAGACAGAATGCGGAAATGATCCTGGGCCCAGGCCAATTCCTCGGCATCGAGCGATCCGGCCTCAAGCCCCTGATAAGTGTCGCCAGCAAAGGCCAGCGCGGCGGGGCGCAGGGCCTCAGACGCCGGGGTTTCCTCAAAACTGCGGAACCGGTCGTAGTTCAGCTTGGCCAGATCCTCACTGATATGCATCAGCTTCATCAGCTCGGCCACCGACAGCTCCCGCGCCACGGCGTTGAGGCGCACCGCGTCCTCCTGGAACACAGGCGCGGTCATCTCCATGTCGCGTTCGGCCCAGTCCAGTTTTTTCGCAGGGGAAACCACAACCAGCATCTGTCATCCTCACTCTTTTGTTCTGGGCCAGACTTAGCCCGCGCCGCGCAAGACGTCCAGAAACGCCGCCGCGAAACGTTCCGCGCGGCGCTCTCCCAGTAGCCGTTCCAGCCCCGCCTCATCGCCCGGGCGCATCTGGGCCACCTTGGCCAACAGCGAGGCCGAGCAGCTGAGCGGTTTCAGCGTGCCACAGGTCCCCCGCGCCAGCTGACCCTGCGCCGCCAGCAGCGCATCATAGAGCGACCCCGCCCCGTCCCGTGTCGCCAGTTTGCGCCGCTGCGGGTGCATCTGCTCCACGGCGCCGGTGATCACGCTCAGGAAGTCATCGCCATAGCGGTCCAGTTTTTTGGCGCCGACGCCGCTGATGCGGGCCATCTGATCCAGCGTTTCGGGCCGCTGTTCGGCCATCTCGATCAGGGTGCGATCCGGGAAGATCACATAGGCGGGGACCTTTTGCGCCTCGGCCAGCGCCCGGCGCTTTGCCTTCAGCGCCGACAAGAGCGGCGCGTCCTCATCCGAGACCAGCGCCTTCACTGCAGGGCGCCTGTCAGCGGTCTTGATGGTATCCTTGCGCAACTCGATGCCTGCCTCGCCGCGCAGCACCGGCAGGGCCGCATCCGTCATGCGCAGCGCGCCGTGGCGTTCGGGATCCGGGCGCACCAGATCGTGCCCCATCATCTGCCGGAACACCGCCTGCCACTGGCCCTTGGCGTATTCCTTGCCGCAACCAAAAACCGACAGCTCATCATGGCGTTTGGCCCGCACCCGGTCCGTTTCAGTACCGCGCAGGATGTCGATCAGATGCCCAGCGCCATAGGTTTCCTGCGTGCGCAGGATCGCCGACAGCGCCTTGCGCACCGCCGTGGTGCCGTCAAAGACCTCCACCGGATTGTCGCAAAGATCGCAGTTGCCGCAGGGCTCTGCCGTTTCGCCGAAATAGGACAGAAGGTTTTGACGGCGGCATTTCAGCGCCTCGGCCAGCCCCAGCAGGGCGTTCAGGCGCGCATGATCCGCAGCGCGGCGTTCCGGCGGCGCCATGCCTTCATCGATCTGGCTGCGGCGCAGGCGGATGTCCTCGGGACCGAACAGGGTCAGGGTTTCCGCAGGCGCGCCATCGCGGCCCGCGCGGCCGATTTCCTGATAATAGGCCTCGATGCTTTTGGGCAGATCCGCATGGGCAACCCAGCGGATGTCGGGCTTGTCGATGCCCATGCCAAAGGCCACCGTCGCCACCACGATCAACCCGTCCTCGCGGGCAAAGCGGGTTTCCACGATGCGCCGGTCCTCGGCCTCCATGCCACCGTGGTAGTGACAGGCCACGTGGCCCTCCTCGCGCAGCGCGGCGGCCAGCGCCTCGGTCTTGGCCCTTGTGCCGCAATAGACGATGCCGGACTGCCCCTTGCGGGCGGCAGCAAAGCCGAGGATCTGACGGCGCGGGCTGTCCTTGGTGCCAAAGGCCAGATGGATATTGGGCCGGTCAAAGCCGCGCAGGAAGGCGTGCGGCGCCTGTCCATCGAATAGCTTCTGAACGATCTCTTCCTGGGTTTCCTGATCCGCCGTCGCGGTAAAAGCCGCCAGTGGCACGCCCAGCGCCTGGCGCAGCTCGCCGATGCGCAGGTAATCGGGGCGGAAATCATGGCCCCACTGGCTGACGCAATGCGCCTCATCCACCGCGATCAACGAAACACCGATACGCCGCAGCATCCCCATCGCCGCCCCCGAAGCGAGCCGTTCCGGCGCCATGTACAAAAGCTTCAGCCGCCCCGCCTTGATCGCCTCCCAGACGGCCTCGGTCTCTTCCTCGGTATTGCCCGAGGTGAGCGCACCGGCGGCAACCCCAGCTTCCTGCAAGGCGCGCACCTGATCACGCATCAGAGCGATCAGCGGCGAGATCACCACCGTGACCCCATCGCGCATCAGGGCAGGCAATTGGAAGCACAGGGATTTACCGCCACCCGTCGGCATGATGGCCAGAACGTTTTCGCCTGCGGTCACCGCATCGACGATCTCTTCCTGTCCGGGGCGGAAGGCATCAAAACCGAAAATATCGCGCAGCAGCGGGGTCGCCTGTGGCAGGTCTGTCGTCTGCGTCATCAAAGGGAGGGCCTCAAGGGAGTGTCTGCTCGGATTTGGCACACAATCCCACAGGAGGAATCGGGCGGCAAGAGGCCGCCCAGTTAAATCACCGGTCTAATCCGCGAACATGGCGCACCGAACAGGCGCTGCCCGGCCTCACGGCCAGGCCAGACCGGATCAGTAGAACATCATCATGTTATTCTGAATGATGATGCGCAGCGCATAGACCGCGATCAGCACCAGAAGCGGCGCCAGATCGATCCCCTGCATATTGGGCAGCAGGCGGCGGATCGGCGCGTAAAGAGGCTCAAGGATGCGGTTGAGACCATACCAGATCTGCGCCACGAACTGCTGGTTCAGGTTCAAGACCTGGAAATTGATCAGCCAGCTCATGATCACATGCGCGATGATGAAGAACCAGACGATGTCCAGGATCAAAAGCAGAATTTGAAACAGCGATAACATCCTATTCCCCTATGTTAGCCAGCGTAACAGGTAAGCAGCCCGGTGCAGATGCGCAAGGCTTCCGCGAGGTTGCGGTTGACGGGCGGTAAATGGGTGGCAACACGGGCACATCGCAAAGGAAAGACCGCCCATGTTTCCCATCGTCCGCCTGCTGAAAGATCTGTTTGTCGCCAGCCGCATGGAGCCCCTGCCGCTCACGGCCGTGCACCGCTCCAGCCATATCTGCTGGCCCTGGGATCTGGATATCTGGCTGGAGCTGAACAACGGCCGCGCCATGACGCTGTATGATCTGGGACGCACCATGCTGGCGCAGCGCGTCGGGCTGATCGGCGCACTGCGCCAGAACCGCTGGGGAATGACCGTGGCGGGCACTTCGGTGCGCTTCCGCCGCCGTATCCGGGGCTTTGAACGTTTCGAGATGCGCAGCCGCGCCGTGGCCTGGGACGACAGGTTCATCTATCTGGAGCAATCCATGTGGAAAAAGAACGGCGAATGCGCCAGCCACGTGATGCTGCGCACCGCCGTCACGGACGCCAAGGGCATCGTCCCCCCGACAAAGGTGCTGGCGGCCGTCGGTCAGGGGGACGCCGAAAACCCGACAATGCCCGAGTGGATCGCAGCCTGGTGTCAGGCTGATGCCACACGCCCCTGGCCACCGATGGCTGAGACGCAGGATGGGCTTGCTTCGTAATGCCAGCACCTGTCTTATCGGCAACAACAAAAGGTCGGGGGGATGGGCGACATGGCTGAGGTGTCACAGAAAAAGCGGATCTGGGGGTGGTGGTTCTTTGATTGGGCCAGCCAGCCCTATCACACGCTGCTTGTAACCTTTGTCTTTGGCCCCTTCTTTGCCGCCGTTGCCGCGCAGCATTTTCTGGGCCAGGGGCTGGCCGAGGAAGCCGCCAAGGCGCAGGCTCAGACCATCTGGTCCATCGGCATGACCGTGACCGGGCTGCTCATCGGCTTTGGTGCGCCGTTTCTGGGCGCACTGGCAGATATTTCGGGGCGCAAGATGCCCTGGATCATGGTGTTTTCCATGATGTACCTGATCGGCGCCTGGGGACTTTGGTACATGGATCCGGCAGGCAGCAACCTGTGGTGGATGCTGATCAGCTTCGGCTTTGGCTTTATCGGCGCTGAATTCGCCCTGATCTTCGTCAACGCGCAATTGCCGTCGATGGGCAGCAAGGAAGAGGTCGGCGCCATCTCCGGCTCCGGTTTCGCCTTTGGCTATCTCGGCGGGGTGATCGCGCTCTTTATCATGTTGCTGCTGTTCGTGGAGCAAGGCAACGGCAAGACCCTGATCGGGCTTGATCCCATTCTGGGGCTTGATGCCGAAGCAAAAGAGGGGACCCGCGCCGTCGGCCCGGTGACCGCCATCTGGTTCGCCGTCTTCATGGTTCCCTATTTCCTGTGGGTGCATGACAACCACGCCACCGGCCAGCGTGGCAGCATGGGCCGGGCGGTTCGGATGGTAATCAATCTGGTGGCCGGGCTGCGCCACCGCGCCAGCCTGACCAGTTACCTCGTCTCCTCGATGCTTTACCGGGATGCGCTCAATGGGCTTTATGCCTTTGGCGGTGTCTATGCGAGCCTGGTTCTGGACTGGTCGATCACCAATATCGGTATCTTCGGTATCATCGCCGCGATCTCGGCGGCCCTGTTCAGTTGGCTGGGCGGCAAGGCGGACAAACGCCATGGTCCCAAGCCGGTGATCATCGTCGCTATTCTGGTGCTGACGCTGGTCTGCATTACCGTGGTCTCCATGTCGCGGGAGCAGTTCTTTGGCGTCGCACTATCCGAAGGTTCCTCCCTGCCCGATGCCGTATTTTTTGGCTGCGGCGTTCTGATCGGCGGTTTCGGCGGAATCCTGCAATCCGCCAGCCGCAGCCTGATGGTGCGCCACACGGATCTCGCCAAAGCCACGGAAAGCTTTGGACTTTATGGGCTTTCCGGGCGCGCGACTGCTTTCCTCGCGCCCGCGCTGATCGGCATTGCAACCACAATCACCGGCAGCGCCCGACTTGGTATCACTCCCGTCATCGGACTTTTTGTTCTAGGCTTGATTCTGTTGAAATGGGTTGAGGCCGAGGGAGACCAGACGTGAGACTGCTGTTTGCAACGCTTGTCGCGATTGCCGGGCTGATCGGGCCAGTTGCGGCGGAAACCCCGGCCAAGCAACTGTTCGGCGCCAAGGCGGTCGGATCCCAGCAACGGCCTGCTCCGCTTGGCTCTTATGCCAAGGGCTGCGTCGCGGGGGCCGTGCAACTGCCGGAAACCGGCCCGACATGGCAGGCCATGCGCCTGTCGCGCAACCGCAACTGGGGCCACCCCGAGACCGTCGATTTCATCCGTGACCTCAGCACATTCGCGGCCCGACAACCGGGCTGGAAGGGGCTTTATATCGGTGACATCAGCCAGCCGCGCGGCGGCCCGATGCTGTCCGGCCACCGCAGCCACCAGATTGGCCTTGATATCGACATCTGGATGCGTCCGCCGGACCGGCTGAACCTCAGCCGCGCCCAGCGCGAAAAGGTCTCCTCGATCTCCATGCGCCGGGCCAAGGGCGCCTTTGTGAACAGTGACTGGACCCGTCAGCACCACGAGATCCTGAAGGCCGCCGCCAGCGACAAACGCGTGGCGCGGATCTTTGTCTTTCCCGGCGCCAAGGTTCAGATGTGCAAGGATGCCAAGGGCGACCGGCGCTGGTTGCGCAAGATCCGCCCCTGGTGGGGCCATCACTATCATTTCCACGTGCGGCTCAACTGTCCACGCGGCGCACGCGGCTGCGTCGATCAGAACCCGCCCCCGCGCGGCGATGGCTGCGCGGATGCGCAGAAATGGGTCGATGACATCCTGAACCCGCCGCCGCCCAAGCCGCGCGATCCCAATGCGCCAAAGCCCAAGCCGCGCCGCGACTACACGATGAAGGATCTGCCCCGGCAATGCGCCGCAGTCCTGCAATCAGATTAAGCCTTGCCCTCATGGCTGCAGCTGCGCTGGCCGTGGCGACCTACGCAGGCGCCCGCGCCGGGCGGGTGTCGGCTGAGGCGCGGCTGATCGGCAGCTATACCTGGGCGCCCCCGGAGCAGCCCGAAAAACCATGGTTCGGCGGCTTTTCCGGCATCGAGATGGGCAAGGATGGTCGCTCCATGATCCTGCTCAGCGACCGGGCGCATCTGGTGAGGGCCCGGATCAATCGTACAGAGGGCAGGATCACCTCGGCGCGCGTCACCAAAAGACGCAGCCTGCGAGCCTCGACCGGGCGTATCCTGCAAGGGCGCATCGTCGACAGCGAAGGGCTGGCCGTTGCCCCCGATGGCAGCCTTTATATCTCCTTCGAAGGGGTGTCGCGCGTGGCGCATCACCTGCGTGGAGGCAGCCGGGCGGAGGTCCTGCCCCGCCCCAACGCTTTCCGGCAGATGCCCGCCAACAAGGCGTTGGAGGCGCTGGCCATAGACGGCGCCGGTCACCTTTATACCCTGCCGGAAAACGCCCCCGACAAGGACGGCAACCTGCCGGTCTGGAAATGGAACGGCAGCCGCTGGAGCCAGCCTTTCAGCCTGCCCCGGCGCGGGCGGTTCATGCCGGTGGGTGCGGATTTCGGCCCGGACGGGCGGTTCTACCTGCTGGAGCGGAACTTCCTGTTCTTCGGCTTCCGCTCCCGCCTGCGGCGCTGGGATATCACCGAGGACGGGCCGCAGAACGAAACCACCCTGCTGCAAACCGCGCTCGGCACCCATGACAATCTCGAAGCCGTATCGGTCTGGCGCGACGATACCGGCACCTTACGTGCGACCATGGTGTCCGACGACAATTTCATGTCGGTGCAGCGCACGGAACTGGTGGAGTACAGCCTGCCCGATTGACCCCGGCTGCTGCCGCATGCCACTGCGCGACAGGACGCGCCCGCAGCGTGCCCTGCACGCTGTCCGGCCCAACGGGCGGGGGGACATCTGTGATGTCTCACCGGCGGGCGGGAGCCTCCCCTGTCTTGCCAATAGCGTCAAAAAGGACTAACTGGCCCGATCCTTGGCGCAATCGCCCTGCGCCGGGTACATTCCACAAGTCTCCGCTACCTTGTCAAAACGGACCAGTTACATGACACGTTCCTATTTTCCCGGCATTCTTGCCATGGCCGCCGTCGTTGTGGCCTCCAACATCCTGGTGCAATTCCTGTTCGGCCAATGGCTGACCTGGGGCGCCTTCACCTATCCTGTCGCCTTTCTCGTCACCGATGTGATGAACCGCGTCTACGGCAAGGGTCCGGCGCGCCGGGTGGTTCTGGCCGGTTTCGTCGTCGGGGTGATCTGCTCCCTGATCGGCACTCAGATCATGGGCGAATTCGGCCCGCTGGTGACCCTGCGCATCGCGATTGGCTCGGGCCTTGCCTTCCTCACCGCACAATTGCTGGATATCTCGGTCTTTTCCGCCCTGCGGGGTGGCAAATGGTGGCGTGCGCCGCTGGCCTCGACCCTGGTTGGCTCCAGCGTCGATACCGCGATCTTCTTTTCCGTGGCCTTTTCCGGCACGCTCAGCTGGATCGAACCGGCCAATGACGTCTCCTGGGCCGGTGAAATGCTGCCGCTGCTGGGCAGCGGTCCGGTGGCGCCGCTCTGGGTCTCGCTCGCCCTGGCAGACTGGATGGTGAAACTGGCGCTGGCGCTGCTGGCGCTGATCCCCTTCCGGCTGATCGTCAAACGGCTCACTGCGGTCCCCACCCTGTAGGGATCGCCCAAAAGGGCCACCTGCCAAGAAATCAGACACGCTTCGCCGCCTTTTCCCAATTGCCGCAATTTTTGTTTGGCAGATCGGAAATTCCGTGCAACGCTCATTTGTAACGGAAACAGAAATGTAAAGGAGGTGATCCAGTGTCAAGAAAGGTATTGGAGCAAGGTGTTGGAACAACCGGAGGGTCCGCCTGCTGAGGCAGCCCTTTGCTGTGTGGTCCTATCGGCTGGCCTGCAAGATGCAGATCTAACCGACCCGACCTCCTGAAAACTTTCGAAGGGCCGTCCCGCAAGGGGCGGCCCTTTTACCTTGCCGCCTTTTACCTTGCTGCAAGCCGCTGTAGGCTCTGCCCGTTATGATACGGATCGACAACGACATCGCCCTGCAGGACTGGGAAATCACCGAAAGCTTCATCCGCGCCTCTGGGCCGGGTGGGCAGAACGTGAACAAGGTGGCCACCGCCGTCGAACTGCGCTTCGAAGCCGCGCGCTCGCCCTCGCTGACACCGGCGGTCAAGGCGCGCCTGAAACGTCTGGCCGGGCGGCGCTGGACCAAGGAAGGCGCCATTATCCTGCATTGCGACGAAACCCGCTCGCAGCAGCGCAACCGCGATATCGTGCGCGACAGGCTCGCTGATCTGGTGCGCCAGGCGCTGGTGGCCCCAAAACGGCGGATCGCCACCAAACCGACACGCGGCTCGGTGCGCCGCCGCCTGGAGGCCAAGAAACAACGTGGCCAGATCAAGGCCGGCCGTGGCAAGATCGACCCGGACTGATCTCGCATTGCACCTGCCCAAATCGCTGTTAAAGCTATCAAAACGAGATTTGGGAGATAACGAATATGCGGCTTGCAGGAAAAACAGCAATTGTCACGGGTGGTGCCTCGGGATTTGGCGCGGGCATTGTAGAAAAGTTTCTGGCCGAAGGGGCCAAGGTGATGATTGCGGACATCAACGGTGATGCCGCAGCCGCCATGGCGGCGGATCTGGGCACGAATGCCATCGCGCAGGCGGTCGACGTTGCGGACGGTGCATCCGTCAATGCCATGGCAGAGGCTGCGCTGACCGCCTTTGGCCAAGTGGACATTCTGGTCAACAATGCCGGTGTCACACACCTGCCGACCCCACTGGATGAGGTGTCAGAGGAAGATTTCGACCGGGTGTTCAACGTGAACATGAAATCGGTCTACCTGACCGCCCGCGCCCTGGTGCCGCACATGAAGAGCCGCAAAACCGGCGCCATCCTCAATGTCGCCTCAACGGCTGGCGTGTCGCCGCGCCCCAACCTCAACTGGTATAATGCCTCGAAGGGCTGGATGATCACCGCGACCCGCACCATGGCGGTGGAGCTGGCCCCCAGCGGCGTGCGCGTCAACGCGATCAACCCGGTGGCCGGTGAAACGCCGCTGCTGAAATCCTTCATGGGCGAGGACACTCCCGAGGTGCGCGCCAAGTTCCTGTCGACCATCCCGCTGGGCCGGTTCTCCACGCCCGAGGACATGGGCAATGCCGCCTGTTTCCTGTGCTCGGACGAGGCCAGCATGGTCACCGGTGTCGCCATGGAAGTGGACGGCGGTCGCTGCATCTGACCCTTCGTAAACACCACTCGGAAACGACACGTCAGGAGAGCCGCCATGCGTCCCGGACCCCGCAACCTGATCACCGACGTGCCCGGCCTGCTGGTCGGCAATGCAGCGGATGATGACCTGAAATCAGGCACCACGGTGCTGACGGCCAAGGACGGCCTGACGGCCTCGGTTCACGTCATGGGCGGGGCCCCGGGGACGCGGGAAACCGATCTTCTGGCGCCCGACAAATCGGTTGCCAAGATCGACGCGCTGGTGCTGTCCGGCGGCTCTGCCTTTGGCCTTGATGCTTGTTCCGGCGTGGTGGATGCGTTGCGCGCAGCGGGCCGGGGATTCCGGCTGGGACCGGCGGTGATCCCGCTGGTGCCCGGCGCCATCATCTTTGACCTGCTGAACGGCGGCAACAAGGACTGGCAGGACAACCCCTATCGCGCCCTTGGCCGCGCCGCGTTCGAGGCCGCAAGTGAGGAGTTTGCCATCGGCACCGCCGGGGCAGGCACCGGCGCACTGACCGCCATGGTCAAGGGCGGGCTTGGCTCTGCCTCCTTCGTGCTGGACAGCGGGGTCACCGTTGGCGCCCTTGTCGCGGCCAACCCGATGGGCGCCGTGACCACGCCGGGGGATCGCCATTTCTGGGCCGCCCCGTTTGAGGTGGATGGCGAGTTCGGCGGTCTGGGACCGGACCCGAGGGGTGGATTGGGTCAGGCGCTGAACAGCCGCAAGATGCAGACCATGCGGGCGCAGGCCGGGGCCGAACCAATCCCCGAGGAGCGCGGCAATACCACCATTGCCATCGTCGCCACCGACGCTGATCTGACCAAGGCGCAGTGCCAGCGCATGGCCACCGCTGCCCATGACGGCATTGGCCGTGCCACCGTTCCGGCCCATGCGCCGGGCGATGGCGATCTGGTCTTTGCCGCCACCACCGGCGCCCGCCCTCTGGCATCGCCCGAGGCCGAATTGGGCCAGATCGGCCATGCTGCGGCGCTGTGCCTCAGCCGGGCCATCGGCCGTGCGATCTATAACGCAGAGCCCGCCAACGGCGACCTTTTGCCCTGCTGGAGCGGTGCGCCCGGCACCCCGTCGCAGTAGCAAGGTCACGCGAACTTGGGGCGGCGCGTCAAAACGTCCATTGACTATGCGCGCCAAAGACCTCGTATTCCCTACAGCCAACTCAAATTGGAGCAAGCATATGAAACGTCTGATGTCCGCCGCCGTAATTGGCCTTCTCGCCGTCCCCGCCTTCGCCGAAGGCGATGCCGCCAAGGGCGAAAAGGGATTCAAGAAATGCAAATCCTGCCACATGGTCGTCTCGGACAGCGGCGAAACCATCGTCAAGGGCGGCAAGACCGGTCCGAACCTCTGGGGTGTCGCTGGTCGTCCGGCAGGCAGCTACGAAGGTTTCAGATACGGCAGCGACATGACCGCCGCCGGTGAAGCAGGCCTGGTCTGGACCGAAGAGAACTTTGTCGCCTTCACCCACGATCCCCGTGCCTTCCTGCGCGAATATCTGGACGACAGCGGCGCGAAATCGAAAATGTCCTTCAAGCTGAAAAAAGGCGGCGAAGACATCTACGCCTTCCTGGCCTCGCACGGACCCGCCGCCTCTGAATAAGCGATAGGCGCGGATTTAATCACTACAGGCCGCGGCCCAAGGGGCGCGGCCTTTCGCGTAATTGCGCTTGATCGTGTTTGCGAATAACGAATTGAAGATGCGGTGAGCGGACCTCTGTCCAAAGCCGCTGACGGGAATTGAAACGGACCTGAACCCGCGATGACTCATCCGATCCCGGCCTGGGTGAACGGCGAACTGACACCGGTGGAAAAGCTTGCGGCCCATGAACAGGGGCTGAAGCACAAGGCCGTGTCGGTCTTCGTCGTAAAAGGCACCGAAATCCTGATGCAGCGCCGCGCCATGGGCAAATATCACACCCCCGGGCTGTGGGCGAACACCTGCTGCACCCATCCGATGTGGGACGAGGCCTCCTCCGCCTGCGCCGTGCGTCGCATGGGCGAAGAGCTGGGCATCACCGGCCTTTACCCCGAATTCCGTCACCAGCTGGAATACCGCGCCGATGTCGGACACAGCATGATCGAACACGAGGTGGTCGATGTCTTTCTGGCCCATGCCCATCGGCCGCTGAACCTGGAGCCCAATCCGGACGAGGTGATGGACACGCGCTGGATCGACTATCACGACCTGATCGCAGAGGTGCAGCGCCACCCCGACCGGTTTACCCCTTGGCTGAAGATCTATCTTGGCAACTACGCCGATGTCATCTTTGGCCCCGATCTGATCATCGCCGCCCAGGATTGAGCCTGCACAGACCGGGGCCCGGGTCTGTGCCTTCGGGGTGAGTCAGCGCGCACTTGCTCTGATCAGATGAAGCATGTTTTCTAGGGCACCAGACCGAACAGGAGAAACGCGGAATGACCCTTCTCATCGCAGGTGGCGGTATTGCCGGCCTGACACTTGGATTGACGCTGCACCAGATCGGTGTGCCCTTTCACATCTGCGAATCCGCGCCCGAGCTGAAACCGATGGGGGTTGGCATCAACCTGCAACCCAATGCGGTGCGGGAACTCTTGGATCTGGGGCTGGAAAAGGAACTGGACGCCATCGGCGTGCGCACCCGGCAGCTGGGGTTCTACACCAAGCTGGGCAAGACCATCTGGGAAGAACCGCGCGGCATGGATGCAGGCTATGCCTGGCCGCAGTATTCGGTGCATCGCGGCGCCCTACAGATGATGCTTTATGAGGCGCTGGTGGCCCGCGCCGGGGCAGAATGCATTTCGACCGATGCCCGCGCCACCGGCTTTGAAACCACACCCGAGGGCGCCGTGCTATTGCTCGACGATGGGCGGCGTCTTGAGGGACGGTTGCTGATCGCGGCCGACGGCATCCACTCGGCCCTGCGCAAACAGATGTACCCGAACGAAGGCGAGCCGATCTGGAACGGCCGGATCCTGTGGCGCGCCACGACGCAAGCCCCGGTCTGGAGCGGTGGCGGCGCCATGGTGATGATCGGCCACAACGCCCTGCGCATGGTGGCCTATCCGATTTCGGACCCCGGCAGCGACGGTCTGGCAACGATCAACTGGATCGCCGAGAAAAGCTTTGATCCGAGTGCCGCCTGGAAGAAGGAAGACTGGAACCGCGCGGCGGATATCGAGGATTTTGTCGGCGACTTCGAGGACTGGACATTCGACTGGATCGACGTACCCGGCCTGATCCGCGGCGCTGATGTGGTTTATGAATACCCGATGGTGGACCGCGATCCGTTGCCGAAATGGACCGACGGATCAGTGACGTTGATGGGCGATGCGGCGCATCCGACCTATCCTGTCGGCTCGAATGGGGCGAGCCAGGCCATTCTTGATGCCCGCCTAATCGGCGCCGAACTGCTGCGGCACGGGCTGACCCCTGCCGCGCTGGAAGCCTATGAGGCGGCGGTGCGCCCGCTAACCACCAACGTCGGCCTCGCCAACCGCAGCGCCGGCGGACCGGATGCGGTGCTGCAGATGGTCGAGGATCTCTGTGGCGGCGATTTCGAGACCGTCGAGGATGTGATCCCGATGGAGGATTTGGCTGCCCATGCGGCGAAGTACAAATCCATCGCCGGCTTCAGCATCGAAGAGCTGAACGCCCGCCCCCGCACGATAGCCGAAGGCGCTCAGCTGGACTGAACCACCTCGGCTGCTACAGGGGCGTTCCCGCCGCTTTTCCGTGTCATCAAAGATGACGCGGTCTGCGTTGGGCCCGGCGGCGCACGATGTGCGCCGCGACAGGTTTTGCTAAGAAGCGTTTCAGGGGCAAGTCTGCCCTGAAAGCGCCTGTTCCAGTTTGGGACTGCGCCGAGTCGCCTCAAGGGTACCCCCGCCTGCGGCGGGGCCGCTCGAGCGGCCCTTGACCCGAATCGGCGCGGGTTTGACCCGCAGGATCAGACGCCGATCACCGCCTGCACCGCCCGTTTCCAGCGACCGTAAGCGGCCTCTCTCTGGTCCGCCTCCATCGCGGGTGTGAACTGGCGATCCCGGGCCCAGGTTGCGGCAAAGCCGCTCTGGTCGGGATAAATACCGGCCTTCATGCCCGCCAGCCAGGCCGCGCCCAGCGCCGTGGTTTCCTGCATTACCGGCCGGTCGACCGGGGCCCCGAGGATGTCCGACAGGCTTTGCATGGTCCAGTCGCTGGCGCTCATCCCGCCATCGACGCGCAGGGTGACGCTATCTTCGGCGGCCTCCTGCCAGTCGGCGCGCATCGCCTCCCACAGATCGCGGGTCTGATAGGCGACGCTTTGCAATGCGGCACGGGCGAATTCCGCCGGGCCGGAATTGCGGGTGAGACCAAACATGCCACCACGGCAATCCGGTTCCCAATAGGGCGCGCCGAGGCCAGTGAAGGCCGGCACCAGGATCACGTCCTGCCCGGGGTCTGCCGAGGCTGCCAGACCGCCGGTTTCCTGCGCCGAGCCGATGATGCCCAGCCCGTCGCGCAGCCATTGCACGGCGGCCCCTGCGATGAAAATCGATCCTTCCAGCGCGTAGGTCGGCTTGCCATTCAGCTGGTAGGCGATGGTGGTCAACATGCGGTTGCGGGATTCGACGGGCGTATCGCCGGTATTGAGCAATGCAAAACAACCGGTGCCATAGGTGGATTTCATCATGCCAGGCTGGAAACAGGCCTGACCGATGGTGGCCGCCTGCTGATCCCCCGCCACGCCGAGGATCGAGATTTCAGCGCCGAAATGCTCGGCCGCAGCGATGCCGAAGTCTGCGGCGCAGTCCTTGACCTCGGGCAGCATCTGCATTGGCACATCCAGAACCTCGCAGATCTCGGCGCTCCAGCCACCTTTGCGGATGTCGTACATCAGCGTGCGCGCGGCATTGGTGGCATCGGTCACATGGGCGGCGCCACCGGTCAACCGCCAGATCAGAAAACTGTCCACGGTGCCGAACATCAGCTTGCCCTCGGCCGCGCGACTGCGGGCGCCGGGCACAGTGTCGAGGATCCACTTGACCTTGGTGCCGGAAAAATAGGGATCGAGCAGCAGACCCGTCGTCTTGTGCACCAGATCACCATGCCCGGCCGCGCGCAGCTCTTCGCAGATCGCCGAGGTGCGGCGGTCCTGCCAGACGATGGCCTTGTGGATGGCCTGGCCGGTTTCCCGGTCCCAGACCACCGTGGTTTCGCGCTGGTTGGTGATGCCGATGGCGGTGATATCAGATGCCGAAATGCCCTGTTCCGCGATCACCCGGCGGCAAACCTCCAGCGTGGAGGACCAGATCTCCTCGGGGTCGTGTTCCACCCAGCCAGCCTGCGGGAAATACTGCGGGAACTCCTGCTGCGCGGTATGGGCGACCTGCATCTCCCCGTCGAACAAAATCGCCCGCGTCGAGGTCGTGCCCTGGTCGATCGCCAGAATAAAACTCATCTCCTGCCCTCTCTCCTGTCTTCTGAGGGCAGACTTTAGACGCAAAAGTGTTAGCGCGACCAGACCCGACTAATCACTTAGTTGCGGAACCGCAATATTGTCGATCAGCCGCACCCCATCGAGCCAGGCCGCCACCAGGAGCCGCGCGGGCCGGGTTGGGGTTTGCAGCGGTGCCAGAGTGTCAGCGCAGCGCAGGTCCAGATATTCGACCTCACCAAAACCCGCGGCCTGCAGGGCGGCGCGCGCCTCTGGCTCGATCTGGTCGAAGGTTTCCCCGGCAGCCAGTCGATCCGCGCAGCCCGTCATGGCGGGATAAAGCCGACCGGCCTTCTCCAAAGCCTCCGCCGACAGGCGCATATTGCGCGAGGACATCGCCAGACCAGAAGCTTCGCGGACAGTGGGGCAGCCGACCACTTCGATCGGGATATCGAGATCCCGCGCCATGCGGCGCACCACCATCAACTGCTGAAAATCCTTTTCGCCGAAAAACGCCTTGTGGGCGCCGGTCTGCAGGAACAGCTTGGCCACGACGGTGGCGACACCGTCGAAATGGCCGGGGCGGAAGGTGCCCTCCAGAACGTCTGTGATGCCTTCGACCGAGACCGAGGTGGCATAGCCATCGGGATAGATCTGATCGGGGTCCGGTACATAGACCACGTCGACATCGAACGGCGCGAGTTTTTCCGCATCCGCCTGTTCGGTACGGGGGTATTTGGCCAGATCCTCGGGGCTGTTGAATTGCCTCGGGTTCACGAAAATGGTCACGATCACCCGGTCACAGGCAGCCTTGGCCGCCTCGACCAGCGACAGGTGACCGGCGTGCAAGGCGCCCATCGTGGGCACTACACCGACGAGTTCACCAGCGCGGATCCAGGTGGCATGTTGTTCGCGCAGATCCGCAAGGCGGCGCAGAATAGGAGCAGTCATCGTATTGGTCAGTCCTTCTTGGCGTCGGGCGCCGCATCCGCGAAAACATGTTCAACCGCCGGGAAGCTACGGCTGCGCACCTCGGTCGCGTATTCCTTGATCGCGGCCTCGGCCATGGGGCCAAGATCAGCATAGCGTTTGACAAACTTCGGTTTGAAGGCGGCGAACATGCCCAGCATGTCATCCAGTACCAGAACCTGCCCGTCACAGCCCGCCGAGGCGCCGATACCAATGGTCGGAATGACGATCTCTGCGGTGATCTGATCGGCCAGGACCTGCGGCACCTTTTCCAGCACCACGGCAAAGGCGCCAGCGTCGGTCACGGCGTGGGCATCGGCAATCACCGCCTCTGCCTGCTCATCGCGGCCCTGCACCTTGTAACCGCCCAGCGTGTTGATCGACTGCGGCGTCAGACCGATATGCGCCATCACCGGGATGCCGCGTTTGACAAGAAACCGGATGGTCTCGGCCATCTCGACCCCGCCTTCCAGCTTGACCGCGCCAGCACCGGTTTCGCGCATCAGCCGCGCCGCATTGCCAAAGGCCTGTGCCGGGCCCTCCTCGTAGCTGCCAAAAGGCATGTCGATCACCATCAGCGCCCGTTTCAGCCCCCGCGCCACCGCCTGACCGTGCAGGATCATCATCTCCATGGTGACGCCCAGAGTCGAGGGCAGCCCATGCAGCACCATGCCGACACTATCCCCCATCAGAACGAAATCGCATGTGTCATCCATCAGCCCGGCCATCGGGGTGGTATAGGCTGTCAGGCTGACGATGGGATCCTGGCCCTTTCGGGCGCGGATATCTTCGGCCGTGATGGCCTTGGTCTGGAGGTTCGCGCTCATCTTCTTCCCACGTTGGTTTTGGGTTGCGGAGGGGTATCATTTCGCACCCGCAGCATCCAGTGCGCGAAATGTCTCCCCCCTTGTCTCTTTCTGCCGCAACGCCAAAACGCGACAGGCTCTTGATTAACACTGCAAAATCAGGACAGACTTCTGGCAAGCCCGCCAACAAGGGCGTGTTTCCAACATCAGGGAGTTTCAAAGTGACATTCAGATCCATCCTCTTTGCCGCCGGTTCCGCGCTGGCGCTGAGCACCGCAGCCGCCTGGGCCAAAGACAGCGTCACCATCGGTCTGCAGCTGGAACCGCCGCATCTGGACCCGACCAGCGCCGCTGCCGGGGCCATCGATCAGGTCCTCTACTCCAACGTCTTCGAAGGTCTGACCCGCTTCATGGGGGATGGCTCGGTTGTGCCCGGTCTCGCCAAAAGCTGGGACATTTCCGAGGACGGTCTGACCTATACATTCCACCTGCACGACGGCGTCACCTTCCATGACGGCACCACCATGGACGCCGAAGACGTGAAATTCAGCCTGGACCGCGCCCGCGCCGAAGACAGCACAAATGCGCAAAAGGCACTGTTCTCGGACATCGCAGATGTCACCGTGGTTGATCCGATGACCGTCAAAGTCACGCTGAGCCAGCCTAACGGCAGCCTGCTGTTCAATCTGGCCTGGGGCGATGCCGTGATCGTGGCGCCGGAAAGCATCGAGGACATCAAGACCGCGCCGATGGGCACCGGTGCCTTCAAATTCGCAGGCTGGGTGCAGGGCGACCGCATCGATCTGGAAAAGAACGCCGATTACTGGGGCACCCCCGCGAAACTGGACAAGGCCACCTTCAAGTTCATCTCGGATCCCACCGCCGCCTTTGCAGCCGTGATGGCCGAGGATGTGGATGCTTTTTCCGGCTTCCCCGCGCCCGAGAACCTGCCGCAGTTCGACGCCGATCCGCGGTTCCAGGTTCTGGTCGGGTCGACCGAGGGGGAAACCATCCTGTCGACCAACAACAAACAGGCGCCCTTTGACAATGTGAAGGTGCGCGAGGCGCTGGCCCATGCCATCGACCGTCAGGCCATCATCGATGGCGCCATGTTCGGCTATGGCACTCCGATCGGCACCCATTTTGCGCCGCACAACCCGGCCTATGTGGATCTGACCGGTCAGTCCGCCTTTGATCCGGAAAAGGCCAAGGCGCTGCTGGCCGAGGCCGGTCTGCCGGACGGATTTGAAACCACCCTGCACCTGCCGCCGCCCTCTTATGCCCGCCGTGGCGGTGAGATCATCGCCGCCCAGCTGGCAAATGTCGGCATCAAGGCCGAGATCATCAACGTAGAATGGGCGCAGTGGCTGGAAACCGTCTTCCGCGGCAAGAACTTTGGCCTGACCATCGTCAGCCACACCGAGCCGATGGACATCGGGATCTATGCCCGCCCGGAATACTACTTCCAGTATGACAATCCGGACTTCCAGCAGCTGATGACCGACCTGAACGGCACCACCGATCCCGATCAGCGGACCGCGATGCTGCAGCAGGCGCAACAGATCATCGCCGACGACTACGTCAACGGCTACCTGTTCCAGCTGGCTTCTCTCAGCGTGGCAAAGGCTGATCTTCAGGGTCTTTGGGCCAATGCGCCGACACAGGCGACCGACCTGACTGCTGTCAGCTGGGCCGAATAAGCCCTGCCAATCTCCCCCAACAAAGGGCGCGCTGCGGCGCGCCCTTTTTCATGCCCGCACCGTACTTTCACCTCTCCGTCGGCCAGCGGCTCGGACCAGACGGATTCGCATATCGCATCGTGAATGCCCTGAAGAAAAATGGCTTTGATGTCTGCTGCTTAGCTCGGATTCCGCACGCTTCACGACGGCTGCGCGTTAGCCGCACAAAAGATGACCGAAATGGCGATTTTTCACGGCCAGATCACAAAAATAATAGCGCCAGTTTCACCCTCTGCGCTGCTTGCTCTGGACCGATCCCTCTGCTGATTCTAGCCTGTGTCACAATGATACAATATTCTTTCAAACGACTGCTTTCGCTGTGCCTCAGTCTGGCTGTGGCCTCTATCGTGATCTTCGCGGTGATCGAAATCGCGCCCGGCGATCCGGCGTCCTTCATGCTGGGCATCAACGCCCAGCCTGACACCGTTGCGGCCCTGCGCAGTGAGCTGGGCCTCGATGAATCGAAGCTGCACCGCTACCTGACCTGGATCGGCGGCATGCTGACCGGAGATTTCGGCACATCTTATACCTACCGCACACCGGTGGCCGAGATGATCGCCGACCGACTGTGGGTATCGCTGCCGCTGGCGCTTTATGCGCTGGCGCTGTCGACGCTGATCGCCTTTCCCGCCGGGATCTATGCTGCTGCACGGCGTGGGAAACCCGGAGACATGGCGGTGATGGGCGCAACCCAGCTGGGCGTCGCCATTCCGAACTTCTGGTTTGCGATGCTGCTTGTGCTTGTCTTTGCCATCAACCTGCGCTGGTTCAGCGCCGGGGGCTTTGGCGGCTGGGAAAACGGCATCTGGGCCGGGATGAAATCCCTGACCCTGCCCGCCATCGCGTTGGCCCTGCCGCAGGCGGCGATTTTGGCGCGGGTGATGCGGTCTGCCCTGCTGGATATTCTGGGGGAGGACTTCATGCGCACCGCTCGTGCCAAGGGTCTGACCCGCAGGCAGGCGCTGTGGCGGCATGGGCTGCGCAACGCGATGATCCCGGTGCTGACCATCATCGGTCTGCAGTTTTCCTTTCTGCTGGCCGGGGCGATCATCATCGAACAGGTGTTCTACCTGCCCGGCCTTGGACGGCTGGTGTTTCAGGCGATTTCCTCGCGCGATCTGATCGTGGTGGAATCGGTGGTGATGCTTCTGGTCTTTGCCGTGATCACCGTGAACTTTCTGGTCGATCTGGCCTATGCGCTGGTCGATCCCCGGCTGAGGAGCCGCACATGAGCCGCAGTCTGATCCTTGGCATATTCCTGTCCTCGCTGGTGGTTCTGGCGGCGTTGCTGTCCTTTGTCTGGACGCCCTTTGACCACACGGCGATGGCCATCCCGGACAAGTTGCAGCGGCCGAACGCCGTGCACTGGCTGGGTACCGATCACTTCGGACGCGACATCTTTTCGATGATCATGGTGGGCGCGCGCACCTCGCTGGCGGTGGCGCTGGTGGCCGTCGGTATCGGCATGGCCATCGGCATTCCGCTGGGGCTGACGGCGGCGGCGCGCAAGGGCTCTGTTCTGGACGAGCTGATCATGCGCGGCAATGATCTGGTCTTTGCCTTTCCGTCGCTGGTGATCGCGATCCTGATCACCGCCATCTTTGGACCTGGCGCCATCAACGCAATCATCGCCATTGGCATTTTCAACATCCCGGTCTTCGCCCGCATCACACGGGGGGCGGCCCTGTCGCTCTGGCAACGGGAGTTCATTCTCGCGGCGCAGGTCGCGGGCAAGGGCGCAGCGCGGATTTCAGCCGAGCATATCCTGCCCAACGTGGCGAACCTGCTGATCGTGCAGGGCACCATCCAGTTCAGCCTTGGCATTCTGGCCGAAGCGGGCCTCAGCTATGTCGGCCTTGGCGCGCAGCCGCCGACCCCCAGTTGGGGACGCATGCTGGCGGATGCGCAGACCATGGTCAGCTTTGCCCCGCATCTGGCCATCATTCCCGGATCGGCCATCGTGCTGACCGTACTTGGCCTCAACCTGATGGGCGACGGGCTGCGCGACTGGCTGGACCCCAAACTGCGGGAGGCCCGCACATGACACCGCTTTCCCACATCTCCGCAATGGCCATGTGCCCGGCACAGCCGGGCCGCGCCCGCCCCTCCCCCCGGGAGGGCGCATTGCGCCCATCCAGGCTCGGGCGCTCCCCTTGGTGTGATCTTATGGAAGGACGCCAGACGTGAGCCTGCTGAATATCACCGACCTGTCGCTCTCCATCGGCAGCCATCCGATCCTGAAGAACGTGACCCTTTCGGTCGCTGCCGGAGAGATCGTCGCCGTCACCGGCGAAAGCGGCTCCGGCAAATCCATGACCGCCTTTTCCGTCATGCAACTGCTGACCGAGAGGACCACAATCCAGGGGCAGATCCTGCTGGAAGACACCGATCTGACCCGGCAAAGCGAAGCGCAGATGTGCTCCCTACGCGGTCAATCTATTGGCATGGTCTTTCAGGAGCCTATGACCGCGCTCAACCCGGTCAGGACGATTGGCGATCAGGTGATGGAGACCATCCTGATCCACGGCGCCATGACGAAACAAGAGGCCGAACAACGCGCCCGCGACATGCTCGACCGGGTCGGCCTGCCTGCGGAGCGCTTCCCGCTCAGCCGCTTCCCGCACGAGCTGTCCGGTGGTCAGCGCCAGCGGGTCGTCATCGCCATGGCCATCGCCCTGCGCCCGAAACTGCTGATCGCGGATGAACCGACAACTGCGCTGGACGTGACCACCCAGGCCCAGATCCTCGACCTGCTGAAGGATCTGGTGCAGGAATTCGGCATGGGGCTGCTGATCATCACCCATGATCTGGCCGTGGTGGCGGATCTGGCCGACCGGATCGTCGTCATGCGCCACGGCGAAGTGGTCGAAACCGGGGAAACCGATTGGCTGCTGCACAACATGAGCCACCCCTATACGCGGATGCTCTTCGCCGCCTCCTCGCATCAGGTCACCCTGCCAAAGGCCCCGGAGCCGAAACCGCTGCTGGAGGTCAAGGGCGCCGTACGTGACTACCGCCTGCCGCGCAAATCACCCTTTGTCCCGCAGCAGCATTTCCGCGCCGTGAACGAGGTCACCTTTACCCTCAACCGCGGCGAGCGGCTGGGCCTTGTCGGCGAGTCAGGCTGCGGGAAATCGACCCTGACACGGGCAATTCTGGGGCTGGAGCCACTTCAGAGTGGTGAAATCCTGCTTGATGGGAAACCGATTTCGACCGGCCACGCGGCCGAGGCGCGCCGCAAGATGCAGGTGGTGTTTCAGGATCCCTTTGGCAGCTTCAACCCGCGTCACCGGGTCGACCGGCTGATCACCGAACCCTTCTACAGCCAGCCCGATGCCCCCACCGGCAGCGCCCGCACCGATCTGATCGCGGAGACCCTGACCGCCGTCGGCCTGGGGCCGCAGGATGCGAACAAATACATTCACCAGTTCTCCGGCGGTCAGCGCCAGCGCATCGCCATTGCCCGCGCTCTGATCACCCGGCCCGAGCTGATCCTGTTCGACGAAGCGGTTTCGGCCCTTGATGTCTCTGTCCGTGCGCAGATCCTCGACCTGCTGGCCGAACTGTGTGAGGCCTATGAGCTCACCTACCTGTTTATCAGTCACGATCTTTCGGTGGTGCGCACAATCACCGATCGCTGCCTGGTGATGCAGAAAGGCCAGATCGTCGAGGAAGGCGCCACCGAAGAGGTGCTGTCGGCGCCCCGGCATCCCTATACGCAGGCCCTGATCGCCGCCGCCCCTGTTCTGCCCGATCTGACGCAGGGAGCGGCATGAGCCTGACACTGTCCCTGATTCTGCCAAAGGAGCATGCGGTTCTGACCAGCGTTCTGGCGGGGTATTTCGAAGAAACCGCAAGCCAGGCCCGGATCGATCCGGGCGACCGGGCACGGCAGATGCTGCACCGCAAGGATGTCACCGCCTTCTGGGTGCTGAATGCCGGGAAACGCATCGGCTTTGCGCTGGTTCTGAACCTGCCCGACGACCGGCGCGAGCTGTCGGAGTTTTCGATCTTTGCCCCCCATCGCCGCCATGGATTTGGCCGGGCAGCGGCAGAGATCCTGTTTCAGGAGTTTCCGGGGCGCTGGCGGATGGGCATTTCGGCCCAGTCCCCGTCGGCACTGGCTTTCTGGGGCACCTGTCTGAGCGTCCTGCCCGGGGTTACCGAGCTGCGCGAGGGCGCACCCTTTACCGAGTTGCAAAGCAAAAGCTATTCCTTCCAGATTACAGGACCCACTCATGACTGAAAAAAACAATATCTGGTTCGATCCCAGTTTCTGCCTGATCGGCGGCAGCTGGCAGGCCTCGGCAAGCGGGGAGACCCTGCCGTTGATCAATCCGTCGAACGGCTACGAACTGTGCCGGATCGCCCGTGGCGGCGCCGAGGACATCGACGCCGCCGTGCGGGCCGCCGAAGCGGCGCTAGACAGCGGTTGGGGCCAGATGCCCGCATTGGAGCGTGGCCGTATCCTGTGCCGCATCGGCCAGCTGGTGCTGGAGCGGGTGGATGAGCTGGCCGCGCTAGAAGCGATGGACGTCGGCAAGCCGCTGACCCAGGCCCGCGCCGACGCGGTGGCGCTGGCGCGCTATTGCGAATTCTACGGCGGCGCTGCGGACAAGGTGCACGGGGAGACCATTCCCTATCTGGACGGCTACACCGTCTATACCCTGCGCGAACCGCATGGGGTCACCGGCCATATCGTACCCTGGAACTATCCGATGCAGATTATCGGCCGCTCGGTTGGCGCAGCGCTGGCGATGGGCAATGCCTGCGTTCTGAAACCGGCCGAGGAAGCCTGCCTGACCGCGCTGGCCTTTGCCCAGCTGGCGCTGGATGCGGGCCTGCCGGACGGGGCGCTGAACGTGGTGCCGGGGCTGGGCGCCGAGGCGGGCGCGGCCCTCACCGCGCATCCCGGCGTGCATCACATCTCTTTCACCGGCTCGGTGGCGACCGGCGCCCTGGTACAGCAGGCCGCAGGCAAGAACGTGGTGCCGGTGACGCTGGAGCTTGGCGGGAAATCCCCGCAGCTGGTGTTTGACGATGCCGATCTGGATGCAGCGTTGCCGTTTCTGGTCAACGCGGGCATTCAGAACGCCGGCCAGACCTGTTCTGCCTCCTCGCGCATTCTGGTGCAGCGCGGCGTCTATGAAGAGGTCAAGACCCGCATGTCCGCCGCCTATGCAGAGCTGACCGTTGGCCCCGCCCCCGAAGACCTGCGTCTGGGGCCGCTGATCTCGGCCCGGCAGAAGGAAATCGTCGAAGGCTTCCTGGCCAAGGGCGCGGATCTGACCGTGGCCGCGCAGGGGGTTATCGTTGACGGCGCGCCCGAGGACGGTGCCTATGTGCGCCCGGCCCTGTTTGCCGATGTGCCCGCCGATCACGCGATGGCGCGGGAGGAAATCTTTGGCCCGGTGCAGGTGATGATCCCCTTTGACACCGAAGAGGAAGCCGTAGAGATCGCAAATTCCACCGACTACGGCCTCGTGGCCAGCGTCTGGAGCAGCGATGGCGCCCGCCAGATGCGGCTGGCCAAGAAGCTGCGCGCGGGTCAGGTCTTCCTCAACAACTATGGTGCCGGGGGCGGTGTTGAGCTGCCCTTTGGCGGTGTCGGCAAATCCGGCCATGGCCGAGAGAAAGGCTTTGAAGCGCTTTATGGTTTCTCCCAGCTGAAAACCGTCGCTGCCTATCACGGCTGACACAGCCCAACTGAAGAGGTCTTGCGCTGCGCTTTGCGCATCGCGAGGCCGCAGGCCGCGCCTTCGGCGCGGCCTGCGGGGCCCAAGGGGAAGACTTGCATGTTCCATGCGAGCCTTCCGCGCGGGAGCCCCCCTGAAAACGCTTCAGACGATCACGTCGATCCGTTCCTGCTCCCCGACACCGAAAACGCGCTTGTAGCGGGCAACTTCATCCGCGGGGCCCATCGCCTTTTCGGGATTGTCCGACAGCTTCACCGTGGGGCGGCCATTGGCGCTGACCGCCTTGCACACCAGCGAGAACGGCGCCAACGCGTCATCCGGCACCAGCCCGCGGAAATCATTGGTCAGCAAGGTGCCCCAGCCGAAGGACACCTTGACCCGGCCCGCGAACTGCCCGTGCAGCTCGGCGATCTTGTCCACGTCGAGCCCATCCGAGAAGATCACCCGTTTCTGTTTCGGATCCTCTCCGCGGTCCTGCCACCATTTGATCGCGACCTCGGCGCCCGCAGCGGGATCGCCGCTGTCGATGCGGATCCCGGTCCAGCCTGCCAGCCAGTCCGGCGCGTGCTCCAGAAAGCCCTTGGTGCCATAGGTGTCGGGCAGGATGATGCGCAGGTTGCCGTCGTGTTCATCGTGCCAATCCGACAGCACATCATAGGGCGCGCGGGCCAGTTCCTCATCCGTTTCGGCGAGGGCGGAATAGACCATCGGCAGCTCATGCGCATTGGTGCCGATCGCCTCGACCTCGCGACGCATGGCGATGAGGCAATTGGAGGTCCCGGTGAACTTCGGTCCCAACCCCTCCATCATCGCCTGCACGCACCAGTCCTGCCACAGGAAGCCGTGCCGCCGCCGGGTGCCGAAATCGGCAATCGACAGCCCGTCGATCTTGCGCAGGGCTTCGATCTTTTCCCAGACACGGGTCATGGCGCGGGCATAGAGGATCTGCAATTCGAACCGGCCCATGTCGTTCAGCACCGCGCGCGAGCGCAGCTCCATCAGCACCGCCAACGCCGGGATCTCCCACAGCATGACCTCGTGCCATTTGCCTTCGAACGTCAGCTCGTACTGATCGCCTTTGCGCTCCAGATGATAGGGCGGCAGGCGCAGGCCTTCGAACCACTCCATGAAATCGGGGCGGAACATCTGGCGTTTGCCGTAGAAGGTATTGCCGCGCAGGAAGGTGCTCTCGCCGCGCGACAGCGACAGCGACCGGATGTGATCCAGCTGTTCGCGCAATTCGCCCTCGTCAATGAGCCGGGCCAGCGGCACCTGTGACGACCGGTTGATCAGCGAAAAGGTGACCTGAGTGTCCGGCTTGCTGCGGAACACAGACTGGCACATGAGCAGCTTGTAAAAATCAGTATCAATCAATGACCGGATGATCGGATCGATCTTCCATTTGTGATTGTAGACGCGGGTTGCAATATCCACCGGCGGCCTCGCTCCGTTGTTTCACAACGTGATAGGGCAGGCCCAGGCCCGGAGCAAGGAAATCAGCCCGCGCGCAGGCTGTGTCTGTGGCCCCCATGGGACAGGAGGACGTCGATCAATTGCTTGCGGTTGATCGGTTTGGTGAGGAATTCCTCCATCCCCGCCGCCAGGCAATCGGCCTTGTCGGTGTCAAAGGCGTTGGCCGTCAGCGCGATGATCACCGGCTGGCGGATCTGCAACGCCCGGATCGCGCGGGTGGCCTCGAGCCCATCCATCACCGGCATACTCATATCCATCAGGATGATATCGGGTTGAAAGGACTGGGTCAGTTCCAGCGCTCTGGCGCCATCCTCGGCCAGTTCGATCTGCACCGGGAAATCCTTGAGGAACTTCTGCACCAGGATCTGATTGACCTTGTTGTCCTCGGCCACCAGAAGACGCAGCCCTTGCAGCGCGGCAGGCACCTCTTCGTCAACAACAGAGGCGCCGCAGGCCTGCTGGGCAGCGGCGGCGGGATCTTTCGCCTCCCGGAAGGGCAGGCGCACAGTGAAACAGGATCCCTGCCCCGGCTCCGATGCGACGGTGATCTCCCCGCCCATGGCCACCGCCAGACGGCGCGAGATGGCAAGCCCCAGACCGGTGCCACCAAAGCGGCGGCTGATGGCGGCGTCAGCCTGGGAAAACCGTTCGAAAATCTTGCTCAGCATGTCCTTGCTGATCCCGATCCCGGTATCGGCGACATGGATGGTCACATCCCGGCCGGTATCACTGTTCTCCGCCAGCAGCGTGACCTTGACCTGACCGGTCTCGGTGAACTTGATGGCGTTGCCGATGAGGTTCGTCAGGATCTGGCCGAGCTTGCGGTCATCACCGTTCAGCAATGCCGGGACAGTGTCCTCGCATTCAAAGACCAGCTTCAACCCCTTGGCATCGGCCTGCGACTTCAGCAGGCGCAGGGTGTTTTCGCAGCAGCGGCGGGCATTGAAGTCCACCGCATCAAGAGACACCTCGCCCGAATTCAGCTTGGACAGATCAAGGACATCATTGATCAGATCCAGCAGCGTCCGGGCCGAGCTGAGGATCGTGTCGGCATAGAGTTTCTGGTCTTCGTCCAGGTCGGTGTCTTCAAGAAGCTGCGCCATGCCGATCACCCCGTTCATGGGGGTGCGGATTTCGTGGCTCATGGTGGCCAGGAATTCGGATTTCGCCCGCGCGCCTTCCTCGGCGGCGAGACGGGCCTGCTCCAGCTTGGCGGCGTATTCCTTGGACTCGGTGATGTCGCGCTCCACCGCGATATAGGTGGTGACGGCGCCCGTATCGTCCCGCATCGGCACCTGATTGGTTTCCAGCCAGAGCGTTTTCCCGTCCCGCCTCTGGTTCAGCACCTGCACGCGGAAAGGTTCCTCTCTCTTGCGCCCTTCGACAATGACGTCAAGGCTTGCCGGGTCGGTGTCCGGGTGGTTCAGCAGATCGCCGGGCTGACGGCCGATCGCCTCTTCCGCGCGCCATCCCGTGATCCGGGTGAAGGCATCGTTGACCCAGATGATATTGCCCGTCTTGTCCATCAGCATGACGCTGTCATTGGCGTGCCGGGCCACCAGCGCCAGCCGCTGGGTCTCAATCTGCTGCGCATAAAGACGCTGATATGCGGTCTCGAGTTCCTGCCGTTGCAGGGCCTGGGCCAGCAGGCTGCTACGAGTTCGGTGGAAACCACGTGTGGTAAAGGTCAGCAGCCAAATCAACGAGCCAAAGAAGACCAACAGACCGGCGAAATGAAGCTGCGTGTCCGTGCTGCTGCCGCGCAGCACCGGCCCCCGCACGATAAGTATAAGGATAGGCGTCGCCGTATAGATCGCCAGACGGAAGAACACCGCGATCCGGTGGAAGGGAAACAGTAAGCCTGCGTTAATCGCCGCACTGGTCAGCAGGGCAATGGAAAACAGCTGGTCATGCCGTTCCGAAAACTCCGGCGACCCTGCATCCACATAAACGGACCAGAGCGGCGCCGTGGCAGCGATGGCAACGCCAATCCCGTGAAGGGCTGCGGTCGCGGAACTGACGCTCCGCACCCGTTTTTCAGCGGCGGCATCCCGGCGCAGGCGATTGCGGGCCTGATGCAGATACCAGCAGTCCAAAAGGTCGGGGAGCATCGACGCCAGAAAGCTGAGAAGAGCGACAACAGGCAAGATGAGATAGGCCAGCGCAAGGGACACCAGCACCGCAAACACAAGGCGCGACTTGAAACCCTTGATGCGCCCTCTGGAATAGCGATCAAACAAGCCGGCCGAGCTATACTTCTGGTAGTGGCTTGTCAGCGGTCCATTACCAGACATGCGCTGCTCATTCATCGTCTATCCTTGCGCGTGTCAATCCGCTCTTTGAATTAACGAAACTCCCTTTAAGAAACACTAAGCAGGTCCCTGGCCCAAATGGACACCCGCCTCCTGCATGTCCTTCAAGGCTGTATTGAGCGATCCCTCCAGATCGATGGCACGGCAGGCCGAGAGATCAACCCGGACATCAAATCCCAGCCGCGCGGCATCCAGCGCCGAGAAGGCAACGCAGAAATCCGTTGCCAGGCCTACCAGCGTCAGATCCATCAAGTCCCGATTGCGCAGGTATCCTTCAAGCCCGGTCGGCGTGGTCTTGTCGTTCTCGAAAAAGGCCGAATAGCTGTCCACTGCCGCACGAAACCCTTTACGGATGATCAGATCCCCGTCCTGCCGCAGATCCTTGTGAAAGGCAGCGCCGGGGGTGCCCTGCACACAGTGATCGGGCCACAGAACCTGCGGTCCATAAGGCATCTCGACCACGCCGAAGGCAGATTCGCCCGGATGGCAGGAGGCAAAGGAGGAGTGTCCCGCCGGGTGCCAGTCCTGGGTCAGGATGACCGCATCATAGCGATCCATCATGGCGTTGATCGGGGCGGTGACCTCTTCGCCGCCGACCACTGCCAGCGCGCCACCAGAGCAAAAGTCATTCTGAACATCTATAACGATCAAAGCACTGGGCATGAAACTATCCTGTCTCGTTTCACAAGGCGTAGGGCGCAGCATCTGTTGCGTCAATCCCCGCGCCCACTGCGGGGCGAAGCATTCCGACATGCTGCCTGATCGGCAACGCGACCAATTACCACGCTGAAAAGCCGGGCCGTCACGACAGCCTGTCTTGCAGGATTTTCGGACTCTGGTGTAAAGGGCTGGCTATGTACACCATCGCTGCCCTGTATCACTTCACCCGCTTTTCCGACCCCGACGCTTTGCGGGGGCCGTTGCTGGATCTCTGCCTCGGACAGGAGGTCAAAGGCTCTCTGTTGCTGGCGCGTGAGGGGATCAACGGCACAATTGCCGGCCCGCGCGCCGGGATCGATGCCGTGCTGGCGCATATCCGCGCCCTGCCCGGATGCAGCGATCTGGATTGGAAAGAAGCGACCGCCACCGATGCGCCCTTTGGACGGATGAAAGTCCGTCTGAAAAAAGAGATCGTGACCATGGGCCAGCCCGATGTGGACCCCAAGGCCCGCGTCGGAAACTACGTCGAGCCGGAAGACTGGAACGATCTGATCCGCTCGGACGATGTGGTGGTGATCGACACCCGCAATGACTACGAGGTGGCGATTGGCACCTTCGAAGGCGCCATCGACCCCGAAACCAGCAGTTTCCGGGAATTCCCCGCCTGGTGGGAGGCCAACAAGGACCGTTTCCACAACAAGCGGGTGGCGATGTTCTGCACCGGCGGGATCCGCTGCGAGAAATCCACCAATTTCCTGCTAGGTCAGGGCGTAGAGGATGTCTACCACCTGAAAGGCGGCATCCTGCGCTATCTGGAAGAGGTTCCGGAACAGGACAGCAGCTGGCAAGGGGAGTGCTTTGTCTTCGACAACCGTGTCTCTGTCGGGCACGGGCTGAAGGAAGGTCCGCATGAGCTGTGCCACGGCTGTCGTCGCCCGCTGCTGCCCGAGGACAAGTCGCGCCCCGAGTACGAGGCCGGGGTCTCCTGTCATATGTGCATCAATGAGACCAGCGAGGCCGACAAAGCCCGGTTCCGGGAGCGGCAGAAGCAAATGCAACTGGCCCGGGCGCGCGGGGCGGATCATCTGGGCACGATTGCTCTTTAAGGTGGACCGTTCTGTAAACCTTCAGAAATAAGCCTTAAAGCAGAATAGTTTCCTTCACGATACCGCTCGTGGTGGAATTTTAATCTTGCATTCTCTTCACGACTTTTTCATTTTATTTAATTGTAGCCAGCGACTCCTATCAAGGCTTGCGTATTTCAAAGCTCGATCGCTGGTGCTTGTGCCATTTTGCACAGTCAATTTTAGAAATGTTGAGATGAGGTGATTTCGATGATCAATTGCTCAGCCGAGCTGCTGCACCGTCCAGAGGAAGCGGCCAATATTAAACTTGGAAAAGTATCGATCCCCAGCCTGTTCCGCGACCTGCCCGAAGCCGTCATCGTAGCGGATGAAAACCGCCGCATCGTCTGGGCCAACAATGCCGCGTTAAGCATGTTTGGCCACACCATCGATCAGATGGTCGGCCACAGCACCGCCATTCTTTACCCCAGTGAAGAAGGCTACCTGTCCGCAGGCGCGGCACATTTCAATCCATCCGGATCCGCAGAACAACATAATTACGAAAGCAACTATTTGCGATCAAATGGAAAAACCTTTTTAGGCGAAACAACAGGTGGCCCAATTCGCGATTCCCGTGGCGTCGTTCTGGGGTATTTCGGTATTACCCGCGACATTTCAAAACCGCGCGCTTTTGACGAATTGCTCGCCAGGCTCTATCTGGTTTCTTCGGATCAAGAGCTTGAGACCAATGAAAAGATCCGTGAAATTCTCAAAATGGGTTGCGCCCATTTTCAAACGGATTCGGCTTTGGTTAGCTGGGTTCACGGCGAAGACTACACCGTGCTCTACAGCTATTCCCAGATCGCGGAAATCGAACGCGGCAGCCGGTTCAAGATCGCCGATTGCTGCTGCGCACGCGCGATGGAGGCCAATGGCCCGATTGCCTGCAGCTCAGCTCAAGAGGTCGGAGACGCACCCCACCCCTGTTACAGTCTGTTTGTTCTTGAAACCTATATCGGGGTACCGTTGGTGGTCGATGGCGAACGGTTCGGCACGGTCAACTTCACCTCGTCAGAACCGCGCACGCCCTTTGAGAGCAGCGATCTGGAGCTGATCAAGATGTTTGCGGCCTGGATTGCCCAGCAACTGAGCATCGAAAAGGCGACAAACCAGCTGATCGAAATCAGCTGATCGCCCGCCCTGCGACACGCGGGCTTCGTCAGCCGACGTATAGACCGGCTGACGGAACGCAATTCTGTGGATGTAGGACACCGCGTAACCGTGCGCACTCTGCCTTAGGTCATTGAAGAAAATCGTCGGTTCAAGCCCATTAGTTTGCGCACAATCCGGCCAAAGCCTTGCGCGTTTTGCCCACAATATTGCGCTTCACACAGACCGTTCAACGTCAGCGACCGACTGACATTTTGATACGACGAATCCGGACGGCAGTCCAGCATGCAGAAACGCCGAAAGCCGCCAAGGCATTCCTTGACGGCATACATATAGTGCGCGAGGAGGCGTGTCGGTTAAGAGGGGGGAAACGCGATCATTCGGGCAATGTCACGGGTTCGGATCAGATGTCCACGGGATGATGTCCCTGCCGGTTGCGACCCGACTGAAGAGATCCCGCGATCTGCGAGAGATGCGAGCAGCTTTCGCGAGGTCGTCTTGCCTTCCTTCGCCAAGTCCGAGACCACATGAAATTCACGATAGAACTGCGAAAGCGCTTTCTCAGTAATCTGCCAGACGTAAAATGAGCCTCGTTTCCCTTTGGTCGCCTGAAGCAAACCCTGCTCGCACCACCCAGTGACACATTCAGGTTTCCATCCTGAGAACTCGGCAACATCTCCAGCGGTCCATGACCGCGCGCCGCCATGATCTTGAAGAAGGCGGTCGATCTCCGCTGCGTCGAAGAGCGCATCTCCGAGGCTATCACCCTCAGCGAACTTGACCGCTCGAAGCTTTTTGTCCGCTATGAGTCGATAGATCTTCAGAAGCGCGGTCCGATCCGTCGTCTTGCGCAGGTTGATCTTGCGAAATGCCACCATCCCATCGACTCCGGCACTTTTAACCCGGGCCACTTGCCGGATTCCATCTACCGCAGTGCAGATGTTCTTGAGGTCGAAACTTCCATCGACGCAGGGGTGAGACGCCACCCTGCACTCAGCACCGAAGAACCTTGCCTCTTCCATAAGCTCGAACTGTCTCCTTGAAACACCAAGGGTGTTTCGAACCTTTTCCTTGGTCGCAGATCGCTTCCGTTGCTCACGGACCTCTTCGATGTCCTGCGTTCTGACGATCGTATGAAGGTGGCCCGTGCCCGATCGTCCCTGCGATCCCTCGATGACCCCAGCACGGACTGCTTCGACAATCCTCTCGCTGCGTATGCCCAAAATATCTCCTGCCTGGGCTGCGCTCATCCATGCCGCACCATCCCGATGCCGACGGGTCTTGTATGCGTCGCCACACACTGTGCTGACGACACTGAGGCAACGGGACAGCAATGCCTCAGCCAGTGCACCTTTTTGGCTGAGAAGGCCACGATACCATGGGCCCAATCGTGTAGCGGCCGTTAGTCCTTCTGCTCCGGGAGTATTCCATCGCTCAACTACATGTTCGTCGAATGCCTTTGGCCAATCGATGAGGAGCGGTTGGATACCTGCCAAGCGTATGCGAGCTTCTGCGACGGTCTTGGGGTAAGTTGCCTTGCCTTCCTTACCGGTCCGCGCGCGAGCCATATTCGCACAGAGAAACCACACGGTGCGGGCCGTGTGCAGGCCTTCCTTTGAACCGAGGTCTATGCCGCCCATGTGGGCCGAGTGTCCCGCTATTAACTTTGCGAACTCAGTCTCGAAAGGGCCGGCGGGCACAGCATTCGCATCGCCATAGGAAGTGCCGCAAAGGCAGGCCGCATACCCATCGCCGAGCAGGGTGAGATCGTCACCGCAACCAGGACACTGATCGATTAGCTGGCATTCATGCTCGGCACATGCCGTGACCAAGGCGTGTCGCCACTCTTTCCGACGGGGCTGGCGCGCGGCAATACAGGCGGGGCAAACCGGGTCGCGGCGCATCCGATGGAACGACCAGTCGAGGGCGGCGTCCATTGGCTGCTTGGCAGGCAAGATCTGCTCCATCGTTGCCAAGTCGAGATCGAGTTCCAAAGCCAGCCGCTCTGGCTCCTCAACTGTAGCGCGCCCGTAGGTCTGCCCGAGCGTCGTCAGGAAGCCCCTGGCCTCGGGAAATCCTTCCGCATCAGAGCGCCGCTTGATGTAGCCGAGAAGGCTTTCGTCAGTGCAAGGGATCATTCCGTCAACGCCCCTTCGTCCGCCTGCCGAAAAGCGTCGAGCTCAAGCGACGAATTCGGATCAGGGAGCTTTAGTCCTGCGTCCCTCATGACCTTCGCGTAGGACCGCAGAAGAACGTCATCCTGTGGTGGTTCGGGGTCGAAGATCGGCGCGAGACGAGATAACCCTTGAAGCCTTACGCTGGCGGCTTTCCCCATATCCGACAAGGCCAGGGCCTTGGTCCGCGCAGACTTTCGGACAGCGACCTCGAGCAGCTCGATCACCATGCCGACGCGACCGCCAGAAGCAGCGAAAAGGCGCCGTGTCATGTCTATCCAGTCGAATTCGAGCGAGATACCGCGCTCCTCGAGGTATTCGAAGATACTATAGATTACTGTTGTGAATTCATTCCGGTCGTCCGGGTTCGTCCAGCGATATGGTTGGAGCTCGATCGTGGCCATGGACCGCGCCGCGAATTGCTCGTTCTCATCAATCAAGCGTTGGAACTTCGGCAACCCCATAAGGATGAGTATGACACCTGACCGATCTACGATGGATTTGAAATGGTCCGCAGCTGCACGGCGGGTGAGGTTCGCGCCGGGTTCGGCGCAATGGCTGCACTCATCGAGGGCCACAATCCGAACATCGCGTTGTTCCAGCAGATCATACATCCGATCTTTCAGGAGTGCGAGCTTGGGATTAGCCCCAACCCGCCCCATCGTCCGTATGATCGATGCGTAGATCTCCGAATCATTCGGCTTGGGAGAGATTTCGCCGGTCAGAAAGTCCGGCGATGGGATCATGTATCCTGGGCCGGACCGAAGCTTGGTAACCTTGCTTTCGACCGCTAACAGGAGGTCGGATTTACCGACGCGGGACGGGCCAAGAAATGGAATGCATACCCCATCCGAGCCAGCCAACTCGATTGCCTCAAGCATCTGATTCAGCGCAATGTCGTAACGGGAATGCGAAATCCGCAAGCTCTTCAGGGAAAGTTCGTTCACGTTAATTATCCTCGTGCGGAGATCCGGTTACGCCGCTTCGGGGCGAGCACCGGCATCGTTGGGTTGGAGACATCGTTTCGAGGCGCTGCGCCGCCTGTAACGCCGCTGCGCTCGGCAATCTCTGCATCGCGCCGTTTGCGCCGGGCCGCGTCTTGTGCCTTGCGCCCTTTGGTCGTCGACTTTGACGGCTTATGGTGCTTGCCCTTTACCAGGGCCGCGAGAACTTCAGCTGCCGAAAGGTAGTCGTCGGGGTCACGCCGATTGAGGGCGATGATGCGATCTCGCTCAGCGACAGAAATCGCGGGCATATCGGGGTCCTTGCAGGGCACGTAGAATGCTTCGCCCGATTTCGGGTGAGAGATGATGATCTCCCTGATGTCGGCCGGGTTAATGCGGATTTCGACTTCCAGCTTCCCTTTCGTATTCTTCTCCAGTTCTCGCAGTTCCCAAGATGAATATTGAACGTATCCCACCTCAATCCCGTAGCGGTGGACGATCCTCCTCTCGGCATGATGAAAGAACAACTGCCTAAGATGCTGCTTGCTGGGCGGTTCAGGAACATAGGCTTCGGTCGAAAGGCGCTGCCAGCTTTCGATCGGGCTTTCTCGGCGTTTCAGCGGTGACTGCACACGTCGACGCGGAATGACGCCATACACGTCGTAGCGCCACACTTGAAGCTTCTGAACAAACTCATCGAAGGTCCAGCATGCTTCCGCCTTTGCTCGCTCATAGCGCTCCTTGGTCGACAATTCTTGGGTCTGCGTCGCCCCGTCAAGTTTTGTTACAAAGGTCTTGAGGGTCGACATCGCACGCTCGACGAACGGCTTCTTCTCTGGATGTCCGGGGGTATTCTTTTGCAGTTCGATAGGGGCAGTCGATAGTAGGCGGTTGATGATGCTGCCTGAGTTTTCGGACCCTTGGTCTGCAACTACCGTCAGTGGAAGTCCTGCGACATGCACACGGTTCGCGATACCGAAGCGATCAAAGAACTCTTCGTCGTTGCCTGTCATGGCTTCGTAGATCGCCGTTGCGGTGGTAAGTCCGGTAGGGTTTTCAAGAGAAACTACAAGCCCCACGATGAAGCCGGTTGCAGCATCTACGACAAGCGTGACCCAAGGCATAATTAGTTTGCCGTCAAAGATCACGTAGATGTCGGCCTGTGTGGAGTCTGTTTCCAACCGGTCATAGGCGTGCTTTATCAATTGAAAGCTACCGGCTTGGAGTAGTGCTTTTCGCGCTGCCTTCGTTCCCAGCCGCCGTTTGATGACATCGGAGTGTGGAATGTAGGTATCGATTATGGACTCCACAGCCTTCGTGCCATGGTTCCCCGGGTTTTCGTTTGCCCGCTCCTTTGAAAACTGCTTTAGATATTGTAGCCTCGATTGCCGAACCAGATCGGTCATATTCATGCGATCCGATGTGAGATAAGAATCGTCAAGAAGATCGAGGACGATCTCGAGGAAAATCTCGTCATAACGGACGGTGTAGTTTCCAGATTGATTCCGCTTATCAACCAAGGCAAGCTGCCCCTTCGCGCAGTAGCCTTTCCGATAATTCTGAATTGTTCGGACAGCAGGGAGCTTTGAAGCGCGCGAAGCAAAACGCGGATCTTTTTGTAAGTTGATGCGGATCGCGTTCATTACCTCATCCCACTTGAGACCCAGCTCCTGATAGCGATCAACGAGTTCAAGAAGGCGCTTGCGGAAGGCTGCTTCCGAGATCTCATCATCGGTCATGACGCGATCGCAGAATACTGGTTCTTGACCTTCGGAAACATTTCCGAGGGCAATCTGCCGATGAAATTCCTCCAGGGTGATCTCAGTCTTCATTCCATTCAGATCGAGAACGACGGACGGCTTATCTTGGACGCGTCCGATCACACGGTATAGGGTCTCTCCGTTCCGAAGATGACGACCATCATATGCTTGTAGCTGGTTCATAGCGGCAAAACCTCGAGGTGCGATACATCACCGTCAACGCGCAGAAGCTTCGTCCGATCGCTGAAAGGGGCGCGTGAGAAGTCGGTCGCGAGAAGCCCTTGGAAAAGCCCCGCATAGACTTCCGCTCGCGTCAGGCCGAACGACCGTTGGGCTTCTCCAAATGATACGCTGCGCGGGAACTGCGTCTCGATCAACTCACGTATTGCAGGCTCCAGACTGCGGTTCGGGAGGGCCCGGAGAATACGGAGATTCCGATGGTCCGCACGAGTAAACGTTTTTTCCGTGACCAGAGTAAGTCGATGACCGAGTTGCTCCATGGCCGCGGCCAAACGGCTGAACTCTGGGTTGCTGCGAAGCCAGCGACTATGCTTTCCTTCGACGAAGACGGTCTGTCCATTTACAAGCTCGAACAGGAAGTCAGGCGTGTAGACCCAAGGCTTGTAGCGCGTCCCGTGCACCGCTTCGGTCAGAGCGGTGCCGCGCGACAAACAAGGTGAGAATCCAGCGTCAATCAGGATGAGAACGCGGGGGTGGGGGCTCGCAGGGAGGGCGTAGCCCGACTGGAGAGGCCCCACCCCCGCGTTGCGCCCCAAATGGGCGGGTCTGACGTCGTGGCCGGCTCGGATAGGGAATGATTTTCTGCGTAAGGAGATCGTTCATGCCGGGCCGACATGTCACTGATCAACTGATGAGGCTATTCATGACGCTCAGACAGACCCATTCCACTCCCGTGGCCGCAGCAAAGGCCGGTGTCAGCCAAGCGACCGGTTATCGACTGCAGGCCGACCCGACGTTGCCATCGCAAAAGAAGGTCCCACGCAGCCGACGTCGACCGGATCCGCTTGCGGATATTTTCGACACGGAGGTCGTGCCGCTGCTGCGCTCTGCACCGGGGATCCGGCCCGTGGCCGTTTACGAGGAACTTATGCGACGGCACCCCGAGCTGGGCACTGGCATCCGGCGCACGTTGGAGCGGCGGATGCGCACCTGGAAGGCCGAGCATGGCCCTGAACAAGAGGTGATCTTCCGGCAGACCCATACGCCGGGCAAGATGGGCCTGTCAGATTTCACCGCCATGGGCAAACTGGGCGTGACCGTAGCCGGTGAGCCGTTGGATCATCGGCTGTATCACTTCCGGTTGGCCTATTCCGGCTTCGAGCACGCCCATGTCGTGCTTGGCGGCGAAAGCTATGTAGCGCTGGCCGAAGGGCTTCAAAATGCCCTCTGGACGCTCGGTGGCGTGCCGCGGGAACACAGAACCGACAGCCTGTCGGCGGCTTTCAAGAACCTGGAAAAATCCACCCAGGCGGACCTCACCGACCGCGTCGATACCCTGTGCCGTCATTACGGCATGACGCCGACGCGCAACAACAAGGGCATTGCGCACGAGAACGGCTCCATCGAAAGCCCCAATGGTCATCTGAAGCGTGCCATCGAGGACGCGCTGGTCATGCGCGGCTCGCGCGACTTCGAAGACCTGACGGCCTACCGGCGCTTCATCGACGAGATCGTGGGCCGGATCAACGCCCGCAATGCCAAGCGTATCGACGTGGAGCGCGCCAGCCTCAAGCCTTTACCCGCCCGGCGCACAACGGATTACGAGGAGGTCACACTGCGCGTCACCTCCTCCGGTGGTTTCACCTTGCGCAAGGTGTTCTACACCGTACCATCTCGGCTGATCGGACATCAGCTACGGGTTCGGCTCTACGATGACCGGCTGGAGCTGTTCCTCGGGGGCAGCTCCCTGATGACGCTGCCGCGCGGTCGGGCATCGAGCAGCGGAAGCCATGGGCACGTGGTCAATTACCGCCATGTCATCCATTCCCTGCGCAAGAAGCCCATGGCACTCATGGGGCTGGTCTACCGGGATCAACTGTTTCCACGCCGGGCCTTTCGCGACATGTTCGAAGTCCTTCTGGAGCAGACCGGTGAGAAGGCAGCTTGCCGCATGACCGTCGATCTTCTGGCGCTGGCGCACGACCGGGGGTGTGAGGCCGAATTGGCTGCGCAGATCGAGGAGGACCTTCGTCAGAACCGCCCGCCTGACATGGCTGTCCTGCGGGCGCTCTTTGCCCCGTCAGACGAGGCACTCCCTCGGGTCGAGGTGAAGATGGCCGACCTTTCATCCTATGACCAGCTGGTCAGAAGTGCTGCGCCCGCTGAGGAGGTGGCTGCATGACATCGTCCCAGACCGATACCGCTCGCCTTACCCTCGCTCTGAACGAATTGCGCCTGCCTGCCATCAAGGCGCTCTGGCCACGCTTTACTGAACAGGCTGACAAGGAGGGCTGGCCTGCCGCCCGCCTGCTTGCCACTCTGGTAGAGCATGAACTGGCCGAACGCGATCGCCGCCGGATCGAGCGCCATCTCGCACAGGCACGCCTGTTGCCCGGCAAGACGCTAGAGACTTTCGACTTCACCGCCGTCCCCATGCTGTCCAAGGCCCATGTCAATGCCATCACCGCCGGCGACAGCTGGATCGGAAAGGGCAGCAACATCCTGTTGTTTGGCCCACCAGGTGTGGGCAAGTCGCATCTCGGATCCGCCATCGGGCTCGCTCTTGTCGAGAAAGGCTATCGCGTCCTCTTCAGCCGCACCACCGACCTGGTCCAGAAACTCCAGCAGGCGCGCCGCGATCTCGCTCTCGAAAGCGCCATCGCAAAGCTCGACAAGTTCCACCTGCTGATCCTTGATGATATTGCCTACGTCACCAAGGATCAGGCCGAGACCAGCGTGCTCTTCGAACTCATCAGCGCGAGATACGAACGGCGCTCCATGCTGATCACCGCCAACCAGCCCTTCGGGGAATGGAATACGATCTTTCCTGACCCGGCCATGACACTGGCCGCCGTCGACAGGCTCGTTCACCATGCCACCATCTTCGAGATGAATGTCGAAAGCTACCGGCGCAGAGCTGCCGAAAAGGCAAAGGGGCCGGGACGGCCTGCTCAAAGAGCTACACCGGCCAACGTCAAAGCTGATTGACGCGCCGCGACAATCAAAAACACAAAACACTTGATCGCGGCTGAAAAGACCGCCATCGTAACTCTCGTCGCGACCAAGGAGTCTCATCCTGATTGACGCGCTCTTCTCATCCAGATTGATGAAGTGGAACGACCCGCTCCGACAGCATCGATGTGCTAAGACGTGGTCGTTGCTTGGACGCCACAAAGGAGGAACCGTTCCATGAAGAATGTTTACACCATCGGGCTGGATTTGGCGAAGAATGTCTTTCAGGTTCACGGCGCGGAAGATGATGGCTCCCCGGTCTTCAATCGCAAACTCCGCCGCAGCGAAGTGATGAAGTTTTTCCAGGAGCAACCGGCCTGCCTTGTCGGGATGGAAGCCTGCGGCAGTTCCCACTATTGGGCGCGCGAGATCGCCAAGTTCGGCCACGACGTGCGACTCATCCCGCCAACTTACGTCAAGGCCTTTGTAAAACGCGGCAAGACGGATGCCGCCGACGCGGAAGCTATCAGCGAAGCTGTCACCCGCAAGACCATGCGCTTCGTCCCGATCAAGACGGCCGACCAGCAAGCTGCGGCCATGGTGCTGAAGGCTCGTGCTCTCTTGGTGCGACAGCGAACTCAGGCGATCAATGCCCTGCGCGCTCATCTTGCGGAGCTGGGGATCATCGCCGCTGGAGGCGTTGCGAAGGTAGAGGCGTTGATCAGGATTATCCGTGACGACGAGGATGCTCGTCTGCCCGATCCGGCTCGCTTCGCCCTGAGTATGCTCGCTGAACAGATCGAGGCCCTGACAAGTCAGAATGACGAACTCGAGCGGGCAATAGTCACCGAGGTGAAGCGCGACGAGGATGCGCGGCGACTGACCTCAATCCCCGGAGTTGGCCCAATCATAGCTGCGACGGTCAAAGCATTGGTTCCGGACCCTGGTGGCTTCAAGTCAGCTCGTCATTTTGCTGCCTGGCTTGGATTGACGCCGAGGGCTCATTCGTCCGGTGGCAAGGAGCGGCTTGGCAAAATATCGAAGATGGGTAATCCGGAGATGCGCTCACTGCTCGTCGCAGGGGCGACATCCGTTCTGAGGATCGCTCGCAGTGATGCCAAAGCAAGCCCCTGGTTGAAAGCGCTGCTCGCCAGGCGTCCTTTCAAAGTTGCGGCCGTCGCCTTGGCCAACAAGATGGCACGGATCATATGGGCACTGTTGAACAAAGGGGGGATCTACAAGAAACCCGAAATGCCCATGACAATCCCGGCCACTGCCGGATGAGGGCGGTTACCGATATGAAAATCTGACCGGCACGTGCTGGCAGAGGCAAGGTGCAGAAGCAAGCGATGAGCACACGGGACGCTATCCCGACACGAGTGAGGCCGGCGCGACAATGCGCATCAAGCGCGTCAGATTGATTAGCCCCTCGTGTCGCGGACTTCATCGAGGCCAGCGGCTATGTGCCGTATCGAAAGGCCGTACATATGACCGCACCACTCCCAGCTGCAAATCAACTGCAAAAGCTCTTGCCATGCGGGCCGTTCCACATATGTCGCGCTACAGAGCGGTCTTGGTCGGGTAGGCTTCCCCAGTGTGCAGGTCAAAAGTCGTGGGTTGGGGAAAGATCCGGCGAACCCTCGGGTCGACTTCAGCTGCCACGACGATGATGGATTCACCGAGGCTCTCCGTGTCAATAATGCCCATCGCCTTGCGGCAGGCCTGACGGTTCACCTTCTTTTGCAGACCGCGCTTGTAAATCGTGCGAGCGGGATCATCGGCAATGTTGTTTTCGAGCTGCATCCTTTAGACCTTTTTTGGGGCCATTATTGTCTGCGAGAATAGTGGGGCGACCCCGTGGCGACGAAAAATCCGCCAACCGTTTGCCGCCTGAAAAAATCACAAGTAGCTGTATTTAATTGGATCTTTTTTCTGCTCGTTGACGAGAAGGCAGGGATCTCAGGAAGTTTCCGTTTGGTGGCTGCCCAAATTTGAACACAAAAATTAGCCCTATAGGTCTATTCGAAGAAATATGCGTTCGGGGAAGGAGACCCGAGCTGATTCGGTCAGAGAGGCGAGCCGTCGACTGAATTCAGGAAGTATTTTGCGCTTTGAGGCAGCCCGGAGCGGCAACTCCTGGCGGTGTGGCTTCTCCATGCTGAGGCGTTGCTCCCAACATTCAGTGGTTGGTGTCAGCATCATGCCCCTCTGAAGAGTATAACAAATGTGCTATACTACGACTCCACGATGGAGTTCCTGATCATGGTTGAGAGTCACAGATCCCTCCGAAACGCGCTTCAGCGTGCGCATCCAAAGCTCGCGGAGCACCAAGCCAAGAACGCCCTCAAGCGTGGGGTCGCCGTGAAACTGCGCGCTCTGCGGGACATACGGGGCCTGACACAGGACGAAGTTGCTGCGGCAGCGGGTATGACCCAATCGATGATTGCACGGATGGAGGCCCTATCTGGCCCGGTGCCAAGCCTCGAGGCCATCGAGCGCTACGTGACTGCATGTGATGGTCACTTGGCACTATTTATCTCGGACAAGCAGATCGAAAGCGAAGGTTCGTTCAGAGATGCATTCGCGAAGGCAAGGAGCCGTATCCCCGCGGATATCGACTTGGACGTTTGAGCCCGCCAGCCGTCTCGAAACTCGCGGACGAAGGCATGACAGATCGAAGCCCGCGACCACTAAGCGTCGGGCCGTTTGGCTGGACCGAAGGCCGCGGGCATGCCCTGTCCCGCGCTCGAAGGCCGTTTCGATGAAGGCCGGCCTGCGAGTGGCCAGCCCTTTGCCATAAGTGTTGCAAATAAAACCTCGGTCGGCCGGCTTTTAGGCTGACCGACCCGACCCAATAAAATCCTAATATTCTCCCGGTCAAATTTTGAGCAGCAAACTAATTTTTGCCTTGGAAGTGCATCTCAGTGAAACTATTCAAGATAAAACATAATTAGCCATTGAGTCATCGTGACAGAATATCATGACGCCATTGAGCGCTACCAAGGATTTCGAGACGCTGTATATCATCTCACCTGGGAGATTTGGTCTCATAAGTTGAACTCACTTTCTGTCGATCTCAAGCTGGACGGAATTGACGATGGCGCTCTTCAGCAAGCTGAAACGGTTTGGGCGCCCTTAGAAGACAAAAACAGGCCTGACATTTTCGCTTGGCGCGATATTGTAAGGCAGGTCCGATCCACTCCACGCAGGTTCGACATGGCAATTTGGAATGGCTCTGTTTTGTGTGGTATGGTTTGCGGCAAAGCGTCTAAAGGCGCTCAGGGATGCGACACAAATGTTACACTGAGGTTCCTTCAGGGAGCCCCCACCGCGATAAATCCACTGCGAGGTCACATCGCAGCAATTTCACTGGACGCAGCGAGTGCCTATGCCTTACTTCTTAAGAAGCGCATGATTTTCTTAAAAAATCCCTTGTCTGGCGCGCGGCCGCACTATGAGAAACTTGGATTCGAGCTTGCAAAAAGGCATGCGAAGGGCCTATATTTAGGCAAGGCATTATGAGGACTTGTGTCATGACACCCGCGTCAAACAACGGAATGACCACTCGAAATGGTGGTCATAGCGACGTTCGAACAGCGGCTTACGAGGAAGGTCTTCGTCGCCTCAATGGCGTTCGCCTGTTCAGTCAGCGCCTCACGCAAGCTCAGTCATCCGCTCTTACCACCATGGAAAGTGACGAAATTGGAGCTCCTGAGGATGTAATCCAAGCAAGCTGACATTGAGCTATATGTCAGCTTTGCATAGCTTTAGTCGTCACGAACACAGATTTTTTGCATTGACTTTGCCTCGGGCCAACCCCAGCTTCATCGCTGGGGTTTCCTTTATTGTGCGCTTGCCCATCCACTTATGCATGAAGTGGTAGATATCGACGATTTTCACCATGGTTTCAGGATTGTAGAGATAATGTCGATGCCGGGAGCGGCCGTTGGCACTTGGTGTGTTCGAAGGACGTTGAAGCCAAGCCCCCTACCAAAGGTGTTGTAGATTGCGCGCTGCCTCAGCGGCGCGCTTTCGCGTTCATTCGCCGAAGAGATCCCGCTCGTATATTCGGCCTTTTGCCAAGCCGAGCTGTGAACAGGCATGCAAAATTGGCTCTGACTCAAAGTTGATGCACCTTTTCAACTATGATGCCGCGACAAGCCGAGCCTTGAGCAGGTCGATATTCGCGCGACCATACATCTGGCGTTTCAGCGTCTTCAGGCGATTGATCTGGCCCTCGGTCTGCCCGTTCGACCAAGGTTCCCGCAACGCGGCGGCAACTGCGGCCTGGTCGCTACGAAGGCCACGGACGAATGATGAGAGCATGCTGTCCTCGGCTTCGTCGAGCCAGGCGGCCAGGGCATTCTCACGAGCGTTTCGCACTATGTCAGTCAAACGGTCGGTCAGTTCCCGGGCGGTTGCCAGAGATGGTAGCGCCGCTTCGATCCGCGCGACCTGGATTGCATCGGCACGGGTCAAATGATCTCGTCCCATGGTCAGGAGCCGCGCAATCCTTCGGGCAGGTGGCGACTTTCTTGTTTCGGACGGCACCGCTTGTTCGGCGCGGCGCTGGCGTGTCGCCCACTCGCCGACGACCCGGAGACTGCCTTGAAATCCATCAGCCCGTAACCGGCGCCAGAGTTCTGCGCCATTACGGCATCCGCCGCTCCACTCCCGTTCCAGCCGAGGCAACCAAGCGGTCAAGCTGCTCTCGCGGATGCGGAAAACATCTTCTCGCTCACCCCGGATGATCTGGCGGACCAAGCCGCGGCTCAGCCCGGTCAGGCGCACGAT